>NZ_DBHLDX010000055.1:0-12874 GCF_057312375.1 Fretibacterium sp. | reverse complement strand
AGATCAGCATGATGGAGATGGTGCTTGATCCGGAGGCATTGGCCGCCGCTGTCAAGGGCATGCGCGACCAGTACAGCGAGGGTGCGATCGATTAATCGCCCTGGTGACTGAACTTGCCCGTCTGCGATCAACGCAGACCAGCATATCATCTGATTGGATGCAACTCAGGAAAGGTGGGATTGACATGGCATTTCGCATCGTTCACTACATCAACCAGTTCTACGCTGGCATCGGTGGAGAGGAAAAGGCCGACTACAAGCCCGAAATTCGAGAGGGCGTCGTGGGACCGGGCACGGCCCTGAAGGGCGCCCTGGGCTTCGAGGCCGAGGTGGTCGCCACGGTCATCTGCGGGGACTCCTACTTCGCCTCCAACATGGAGAAGGCCAGCGCGGACATCATCGAGATGATCAAGAAGTACAAGCCGGATGCCTTCATCGCCGGGCCTGCGTTCAACGCGGGCCGCTACGGCACGGCCTGCGGCGCAATGTGCGCGGCCGTCGCGAAGGAGCTGGGCATCCCCGTGGTCAGCGGCATGTACCCGGAGAACCCCGGCGTGGAGATGTACAAGAAGGCCCTCTACATCGTGGAGACGCCGGACAGCGCCGTCGGCATGAAGAAGGCCGTCCCCGCCATGGCGAAGCTGCTCATGAAGCTCCTGAAGAAGGAGCCCCTGGGCAAGCCGGCGGAGGAGGGCTACATCGAGCGCGGCATCCGCAAGAACAAGTTCTACGAAAAACTCGCCGCCGAGCGCTGCGTCGACATGTTCGTCGCCAAGATGAAGGGGCTTCCCTTCGAGACCGAGTACAAGATGCCGGTCTTCGACCGCGTTCCCCCTCAGCCCCCGGTGAAGGACATGAAGCACGCCACGATCGCCCTGGTGACCTCGGGCGGCATCGTCCCGAAGGGGAACCCGGACCACATCGAGGCCTCGAGCGCCAGCCACTACGGCGAGTACGACATCACGGGCGTGATGGACCTGACCACCGACAAGTACCGCACGGCCCACGGCGGCTACGACGCCACCTACGCCGACCAGGACGCGGACCGCGTCCTGCCCGTGGACGTGCTGCGCGATATGGAAAAGGAAGGCGTCATCGGCAAGCTGTACAATAAATTCTTCACGACGGTGGGGAACGGAACCGCCGTGGCCAACGCCAAGCGCTTCGGCGCGGAGATCGCCAACAAGCTGGTGGCGGACGGGGTCACGGCCGTCATCCTGACCTCCACCTGAGGCACCTGCACTCGTTGCGGTGCAACGATGGTCAAGGAAATTGAGCGCAAGCTGCCGGTCGTTCACATGTGCACAATCGTCCCCATCTCCCTCACGGTCGGCGCGAACCGAATCGTCCCCACGGTCGCGATCCCGCACCCGCTTGGCGATCCCACGAGGACGCCGGAGGAGGAAAAGGCTCTGCGCCGCCGCCTCGTCGAGAGGGCCCTGAAGGCGCTTCAGACGGATATCTCGGAGCAGACGGTGTTCACGGAATAGCAGGACGCCATCTTCAAGGGGCCCAGGAGCTGTTTCCGGGCCCCTGTTTTGTTCCCAACCCACTACAGCAGCGACGCTACGCCCCTCGCCCGGAAGAATTTTGAGGTATGATATAAGGACCCCCATGGGGGTGATCCGCAAGCTCTTTTTGAAGGAGGACTCTGGATGTCCACAGTCGGTATCAAAAGTTACGCTTATTGTTTGAACCACGCGCCCGAGACGGGGAGCTACTACGGCGGCACCCCCTACGAAGCCCGTCACAGCGGCAAGGAAAAGGAGTACGTCGATGCCCTGCCCAAGCACCTGCAGACCTACGAGGAGGCCCTGCAGTATGCGCCCAACCAGGCCTACATCGGCGGCCTGAGCTACGAGGAGTTCGAGGCGGCCAAGGCTCCCTGGATCGACAACCGCCTGAGCGGCGCGAAGCGCTACGGCAAGTTCGGCGAGATCATGCCGGAGGACGAGTTCCTGGCGCTGATCTCCGCCTGCGACGAGTTCGAGCTGGTGTGGCTGGAGAAGGGCTTCGCGGCCGCGGCGGCCGAGAAGCTGGGCAAGGACCCCATCATCACGGAGGCCATCGTGAAGCGCGTGCTGCGCCCGAAGAACATGCAGGACCTCTCCGCCATCGAGGAGGAGGTCAAGGACCGCGCTGCGCTGCCCCTCTACTTCGACCATAAGGTCGTGGGCTGCGTCCGCAGCGGGCACCCCACGGACGCCTGCCTCACGGCCCACGTCCTGATGGAGAACCTGGCGGGCAAGGCGTCGGGCGTCCTCGCCCTGCTGCACCTGCTGAAGAACAGCGGCATGGCCCCGACGGACCTCGACTTCGTCATCGAGTGCTCCGAGGAGGGGGCAGGCGACGTGGGGCAGAGGGCGGGCGGCAACTTCGCCAAGGCCATCGCCGAGGTCGCGGGCTGCACCAACGCCTCCGGATGCGACGTGCGCGGCTTCTGCGCCGGCCCCGTCAACGCGATGATTGCAGCGGCCTCCCAGGTGGCCGCGGGCGCGCGCAAGAACATCGCGGTGGTCGCGGGCGGCTCCATCCCGAAGCTCTACATGAACAGCCGCGACCACGTCAAGAAGGGCCTGAAGGCCCTGGAGGACTGCGTGGGCAGCTTCGCCGTGCTGCTGGTCCCCGACGACGGCACCAACCCCGTCATGCGGCTGGACGTCCTGGGCAAGCACACCGTCGGCGCGGGGGGCGCCCCCCAGGCCGTCACCTCCGCCCTGACCTTCGAGCCGCTCCAGGCCGCGGGGCTGACCTTTGCGGACGTCGATCGCTTCGCCCCCGAGCTGCAGAACCACGAGATCACGATGCCGGCCGGCGCGGGCGACGTGCCCCTGGCCAACATCAAGATGATCGCGGCCCTAGCCGTCATGAAGAAGGCCATCGAGAAGGCCGACATGGACTCCTTCATCAAGGAGCACGGGACGGTGGGCTACGCCCCCACGCAGGGACACATCCCGGCGGGAGCGCCCTTCATCGGCCCGGCCTGCGAGGGCATCCGGGCGGGTAAGATGAAGCGCGTCATGATCATCGGCAAGGGCAGCCTCTTCCTGGCGCGCCTGACCAACCTGGCGGACGGCGCCTCCTTCCTCATCGAGGCTCCCACCGGCAGCGGGGCATCGGGAGCGGCCGTCAGCAAGGAGGACGTGAAGTCCCTGATCCTGGAGGCGCTCTCCGAAGTCGCGGAGAAGCTGAATTAGGAGGGCACGGGCTATGTCTGATGCGATCAAAAAATTAGTCGGCACGGCCCTGGCAGAGCTCGTGGAATCCGCCAGGAGCGGAGGCCCCAAGGTCCGCGTCGGCCTGATGGCCGCGGGCAGCGAGCATGGGCCGGAGGAGATCGCGCGCGGCGCGCGCCTGGCCATGCAGAACTACCACAACGTCAAGCCCGTCCTGATCGGGCCGCGCCTGCCCGGCTACGAGGACCTGGAGTACATCGAGTGCTCGGCGGAGGACGTCCCCGCGACGCTCGAGGCCGCCGTGAAGGAGGGGCGCGTGGAGGGCGCGGTGGCGATGCACTTCCCCTTCCCCCTGGGCGTCACCACCATCGGCCGGGTCCTGACCCCCGGCAGGGGCACCCCCATGATCCTGGCCTCCACCACCGGCACCTCCTCCACCGCGCGCGGCGAGGCCATGCTGCGCAACGCGATCTACGGCATCGCCACGGCGAAGGCGCTGGGCCTGAAGAACCCCACAGTGGGCATCCTGAACGTGGACACGGCGCAGCCGGTCTTCCGGTCCCTCTCCCACATGAAGGAGAAGGGCTACGACATCACCTTCGGCCAGTCCACCCGGGCGGACGGCGGCAGCGTGCTTCGGGGCAACGACATCCTGAGCGGCGCCGTGGACGTCTGCGTGACGGACACCCTGACCGGCAACGTGCTGTGCAAGATGTTCAGCTCCTTCACCACGGGCGGCTCCTTCGAGGCCACGGGCTGGGGCTACGGTCCCTCCTGCGGCGAGGGCTGGAAGAACGTCGTTTCCATCGTTTCCCGCGCGTCGGGCGCGCCGGTCATCGCGAACGCCATGGGCTTCACGGCGGCCGTCGTGGCAGCAGGCCTTCCGGCCCTGGTGGCGGAGGAGCTGGCTGCGGCCCGCAAGGCAGGGCTCGACGATGAGATCGCGGCCCTGACGCCCAAGGCCGCGGCAGCGGAGGAGGACGTGAAGGCCCCCGCCGCGGAGCCCACCGATGACGAGCTGCTCGGCATCGACGTCCTGGAGATCGACAACGCCGTCAAGGTCCTGTGGAAGGCGAACATCTATGCCGAGTCCGCCATGGGCTGCACCGGCCCCGTCATCAAGATGCCGGCCCGCCACATGGACAAGGCCAGAGAGCTCTTGAAGCAGAACGGATACCTGTAGCACAGAACGCCGAAACGTCGGGCGGGCCCTCCCCTTGGGAGGGCCCGTCTTTTGTCGTCAGGACGCATCGGGACGGCCCGGATGCTGCACGCCAGGACGAAAACCGCTATAATGCGTTGGGAGGTGTCGAGCGTGTCCATCATACGAAAAGGAAGCTTAAAGGGCGCCCTGGGGGCCGCCGTCCTGGCGCTCCTGCTGGGGTTCGCTGCGCTTTGGCCGGGTCAGGAACGCCCTGTGGAGGCGCAGCGTGACGGCCTGGCCATGAACACGGTGATCCGGCTCCGCGTCGCGGGACTTCCCAAGGCGGAGGCCGAGGCCGCGTTGGACTGGGCTTTCGGCCTCCTGACGAGCCTGGACCACGAGCTCTCGATCTACGACGAGGGCTCCGACCTGTCGCGGGTCAACCGCAGCGCCGGAGGAGGCCCCGTGATCGTTCCTCCGGACATCTTCGCCGCCGTTTCGCGGGCCGTCGAGGCCTGCCACACGACGGGGGGCGTCTTCAACCCGCTGATCGGCCCCGTCACGAAGCTCTGGCGGATCAACCGCCGTCAGACAGACCCCCAGGCCTTTGTCCTGCCCCAGCAGGCCAGCCTGGACGCTCTGCTGCCCCTCACGGACCCGGAGGGGCTTGAGCTCCTCCCCGGCCCCCCGCCCGCCATCCGGCTGAAGCGGGCCGGCGCAGTGCTGGACCTCAGCGGCATCGCCAAGGGCTACGCCTCGGCGCGGATCGCGGAGGGGCTGAGCCGACGCGGCGTCCCCGCGGCCCTGATCGACCTGGGGGGCAACGTCCAGCTCCTGGGGGACAGAAACGGCAGCCCCTGGAACATCGGCATCCGCGACCCTCTGTCGGACGGGGGCGGGCCGCTCCTGGCCCTTGCGGTGAGGGACACGGCGGTCATCACCTCCGGCGCCTACGAGCGCTACAAGGTCATCGACGGCGTACGCTACTCCCACTTCTTCGACCCGCGGACGGGACGGCCTGTGCGGAACGACATGCTCTCGGCCACCCTGGTCACCCCGGATGGAGCCCTGGGGGACGCCCTGGCCACCAGCTTCATGATCATGGGGTCAGCCCGCTCCATGGAGTTCCTGAGGGCGCACCCAGAGCTGGGCGCCGTGCTGGTCCGGCGCAGGGACGGCCTCGCGGTGGAGAAGGGACTGACCCTCCGGGACGTGGAGGTCCTGGTCACGGAGAACCTGCGGCGCTGCGTGCGCGAAAGCCGGGCCGCGGTCCAATACTTTTAGCGGGCGACCCCCTGAAGGGCGTTTCGCTCGGCTGCGAAAGGACGGTCTTGATGAACAAGAGCCTGCTGGCATTGGCGCTGGGGACCTTTGAGCTCGGCATCACGGAGTACGTGATGATGAGCATTTTGGAGCCGGCTGCAGCGGCGCTGGGGGTCAGCGTGCCCACCGCCGGAATCCTGATCTCGGCCTACGCCCTGGGCGTGTGCGTCGGCGCGCCCCTGGTGGTGGTCGTAGCGCGGCGGCAGCCGCTGAAGCGCATCATGCTGGCCCTGGCGTGCCTCTGCACGGCGGGAGGCCTGACGGCGTCGCTGGCTCCCTCCTTTTACGTGCTGCTGGTCGCCCGATTCATCGCAGGGCTGCCCCACGGGGCGTGGTTCGGCGTGGGGTCCATCATCGCCCAGCGCACGGCCAGGGCAGGGCGCGAGGCCTCCGCGGTGTCCGCTATGGTCGCCGGGATGACCGTGGCCAACATGGCGGGGGTCCCCCTGTGCACGCTGGCGGCGAGCTTCGTCTCCTGGCGCGCGCCCTTCATCGCCACCGTCGTCCTAGGCGTCCTCATGATCCTTGCCGTCCATTTCTGGATCCCCTATCAGGAGCCGCTCCCGGACCGGGGGTTCAGGGGGCAGTTCCGGTTCCTGAGGGACGCGAAGCCCTGGCTGCTGCTCCTGGGGATCACGCTGAGCAACGGCGGGTTGTTCTGCTGGTACAGCTACATCAATCCCCTGATCACCCGGACGGCGGGCTTTTCCCCCCACGCGATGACGCTCATCGCGGCCTGGGCCGGGCTGGGCATGGTGATGGGCAACCTGCTGGGCGGCCGCCTGTCGGACCGATTCGCCCCAACGAAGGTCATCCTCACCCTTCAGGGCTCGATCCTGTTCCTGCTGACGGGAATCTTCTTTTTCTTCGCCAATCGCTGGGCTGCCCTGGGACTGACGTTCCTGGGGACGGGGGTGCTCTTCGCCCTCTCCGCACCGCAGCAACTCCTGGCCATCCGGTTCTCGCCGGGTGGTGAGATGCTTGGGGCAGCCTGCGCGCAGGTGGGCTTCAACCTGGGCAACGCCATCGGCGCCTGGGCCGGCGCCCTGCCCGTTCGGGAGCTGGGCCTGAGCTATCCCTACACGGCTTTGATGGGGACGCCCTTCGCCCTGGCGGGCTTCCTCGTGATGCTGGCGCTGCATCGAAGAGCGACGAGGACGGCGGCGTAGGGCGCGAAGGGGCAAGGCTGCAGCACTTCGTGTCCTCGTTGGCAGGAGGAGCAGATCCCCCTCAAAGGAGGTGGTCTCCTCCTCCGCAGCGAGTGCCTCTAATTCAGCCAGCCCGCCAGGCCGTCGCGCTGGACCTCAACCCGCGTCGGCAGCCCCTCGACCACAATCTTTCGCTCGGAGTGGTCGTTGTACGCCGCGCACAGCGCGCGGAACACCTCGACGGCAATCCCCACGCGCTCCGCGATGGGGTACCCCCGCAGCCCCAGCGGGTCAGGGCTGGCGCTCCATTCGTTCATGCCGGGGTTGGGCGTTTCCGACAGGAACGCCAGGCAGTCCGTGTTCTCCCCGATCTCGTAGTGGCAGATGCCGCGGTAGCCCGGCGCGGACTGTTCCAACTTCATCGACGTCCCCCGCTCCTCCAGCAGGAACAGCGCCTCCGCCGCAAGGTCCAGCGCCCTGGGGTGGGCGATGAGCGAGTTCGCCAGCAGGCTGTTCTTGCCCACCTTGCCGGTCTTGGGGTTCATCGCGTCCTCGAAGGTCCGCGCCTCGTGCATGTCCAGGCTGAAGGCCACGCCCTCCCGCCGGATCAGCTCCATGACGGCGAAGGTCACCCGCTCCGCCGGCGTCCCGTCGGCCCTGCCGGGATAGTTCCGGTTGATGTTGCGCCACTCCGCACCGTTCTTCAGCACGAAGCCTGAGGGATGACGAAACGCCTCAGGGTCCTTCTCTCCGGGCCGCAGCGGAATGTACCGGTCGCCCCATGGCAGGAAGCGCGCCCCGCTCCGGCCCGCCACCTCGAGCGCGCGGGGGCGGTTCCCCAGGCTGTCCGGCACGGACATGCCCGCGGCGTTGACGCACGGCACGACGAAGAGTCGCCCCTCCAGGACGCGGGCGTTCTCCACCATCAGCGTCGCCGCCGCGACGCCCGCGATCTCCCGCGCGTGGGTCCCGCCCATCGCCAGCGCCGTGGCGCCCGGCCTGTCTCCGCTCAGGAGGTAGACCGGCGTGTCGTAGTCGCTCCCTCGCAGGTTCGCGTTGTAATCGGAGAGCCACAGCATCCGCGTAAGCCCGTAGCCCGGCCGCACGTCCAGGCGGAACGCGGCCTGCGCGCAGGAGGTGGGGTAGTACAGGGCAAGCGCCAGCAGAAGGCAGGCAGCCCGCCTCAGTGCCGCCGCCATGTCAGTTCAGCCACGCGCCGACGTCCTGCTCCATCAGCGTTTTGTAGTCCGGCAGGCCCTCGATCACGAGGCGCTTGTCGTGGCCGGCGTTGTAGACGTTGACGAGCTCCTGAAACACCTGCTGCTGAAGGCCCACCCGGTGCTTCAGCGGGAAGCGGACGTCACGGATGACGTCGGGCACCTCGCGCCAGTCGTCCTGCCCCGGGTTCGGCGTCTCGAAGAGAAAGGAGAGGCAAGGCGTCGCGTCGCCGATCTCGAGGTGGCTCAGGCCGCGGAACTTCCGGTTCGACTGCTCGACCTTCAGGGGGAAGCCCACGGCGTCGCCAACGTTCACCACGACCTCGGCGCCGATCTCCATGGCCTCCGGCCTGGGGTTGCAGATCAGCATGTAGGCCAACCGCCCACCCTGCCGCGTCTCGCCCGTCTTGGGGTCCAGGCACCAACTGGGGGTGTCCGCCTCGTGCATGTCCACCTCCAGGACCACGTCCTCGCTCCGCACCAGCTGCACGACGGCGTAAGCCGCCTGTTGGGTGGGCGTCCCGTCCGGAAGGCCGGGGTAGGCGCGGTTGATGTTGCGCGTCTCGGCCCCGTCGCCGCCCTTCGAGTCTGGGATGACCTCGCCGGACTGATGGCGGTACTGGTCCGGGTCCGGCTGCCCCTGGTCCGCTACGTCAACGCGCCGATCCCCCAACGGGAGCAGGCGCGCGCCGCTCCGCGTCTCGATCCTGTGGCCCCGGGGGAGATTCGTCGCCTTGTCGTGCAGGCTGTAGCCGCTGGCGTTGAGCGCCGGAATGACGATGAGGCGCCCCTCCAACACGCGCGCGTTCTCGACGGCGACGAGGGCCGCCGTGTGCCCCGCGATTTCACGAGGGTGCGTGCCGCCAAGGATCAGCATCGTCGCGCCGGGCTTCGCCCCCTCCATGAAGTAGACGGGCGCATCCAGGTTCGTCCCCTTCAGGGGGGCACAGTAGTCGGAGAGCCAGCCGATCTTCGTCACGCCGTATCCGGGACGGACGTCGGGACGAAAGAAGGCCGCCTCCGCACCGGAGGGCACGCGGACGAGGAAGAGTGCCATGAGCGCAGCGAAAGCGGCTGCACGCCGCAGTTTCTCATAAGACATGAAAGACATGAAAAGACCTCCCAAGGCAAAAATGGAGGACGGCCCCTTAAAGAGGGGCCGTCGTCTAATTTTCCGGCGCAGCGGCTGCGCCCCCACGGCGCACGGAGCCCACGCCGGTCAGGCGACCGTCGAACAGGCCGCGCTCGATGGCGTTGGGGCCGCCGAAGTACAGGTCAGGAAACTTCTTGATCTCGACCTTGTAGCCAAAGCCCCGCTCCAGGGCCCTGATGGTGTCCTCGGAGTAGCCGCTCTCCATCTCCATCAGGGAGACCCCCTCCCCGGAGTTGAAGGAGCTCATGATCTTCGGGCTGTTGATGCTCTCCTCCAGCGACATGTTGAAGTCGATCAGGTCGATCAGCATCTGGCACAGCGTCGGGACGATGCGTCCCGCGCCCGGCGTGCCCAGCACCCAGCGCACCTTGCCGGCGCGGTCCACGATCATGGGGGAGATCGTGGTGCGCACGCGCTTGCCGGGCTGGATGTCGCTGACGCCGTTCCCTTCGGGGCTCGGCCGGCTCCAGAAGTTGCCCATCTCGTTGTTCAGGAAGAAGCCGTCCAGCCAGTACCCCGTTCCGAAGAAGCCGGAGATGGTCTGAGTCCAGGCCACCGCGTTGCCCCAGCGGTCCACGACGGAGAAGTGCGTCGTGGAGGCGGACTCGAACTGCTCCTGCGCGGGCAGGGCCGCAGCCGCAGGCAGGGTCAGGTAATCGCTCAGGCCCATCCCCTCCTCGAACGCGGGGGCATCCCCGGCTCTGCTCTTGCCCGCTGCCCAGTCCTCGGAGGTCGTGGCGCCGCTCAATTTGACGCTCATCAGGCGCAGCTTTGCGTACTCCTTGTTCGCCATGCCGCGCTCAGCCGTCCTGCTGAACGCCGGGTCGCCGACGTAGGCGCTCAGGTCCGAAGCCGTCAGCAGGAACACCTCCTGCATGATGTGCAGCCTCAGCGGGTCATCCCAACCCATGGCGGCAAAGTTGAAGTTCTCGAAGAGGTTCATGTTCTCGATCAGGCGTGGGCCGCCGACGGGGAGCCCGGCCACGGTGATGTTGTAGCCCTTGTACCGGCCCTGCAGCGGGGTGCGCTCGACGGCGCGGTAGGCCTGCAGGTCCTCCTTGCGGATCCAGCCGCCCTTCTCCTTCATGAAGGCGTCGATGTCGTCGGCGACGCTGCCGCGATAGAAGTCGTCCAGGCCCTTCTCCGCCAGACGGCGCAGCGTCGCAGCCAGCTTCGGGTTCTTGAAGGTCTCCCCAGACTCCCACGCGAGGCCCTCGTTCAAAAAGTCGGGCGCGTTCTCGCTGAGCGTCTTGAAGTTGTCCTTGCATATCTGCGAAAACGTCTGGTTGACCTCAAAGCCGTCCTCGGCGTATCGGATGGCGGGGGCCGCCAAGTCCGCCAGGGGCTTTGTCGCCCCCCTGGCCATGATCTCCCGGATGCCCGCCGGAAGTCCGGGAACGCAGGCGCCCTGCAGCTTCAGCTTCATCTCGCCCGTCGTTTTGAAGCCCTCCTGGGCCATCTGCTCGTAGCTGGCCATAGCGGGCGCACAGCTGCGAAAGTCGATGGACCAGGTGCGCCCGTCCGCCATGCGCGCCACCATGTAGCCCTCTCCGAAGAGGCTGGAGGCGTAGGGCTCCACCGCCCCCAACGCGAGGCTCGTCGCAACGGCCGCGTCGATGGCGTTGCCGCCCGCTTCCAGGACCTCCGCTCCGGCTGCGGCAGCCAGGGGATGCGCGGCGGCCACGATGCCCTTGTCGGAGCTCAGCACCTTTCCGACGGTGACGGCCGACGCCGGCGCAATCGCGGTCAGGGCGACGACGAGGCTCAGCCCCAGCAGCCTTCTAAACCTTCCGTTCATGAGAGTACCTCCTCCTTAACTCCATTATAAAATGCGATTGGGTATCGGGCCGGGAAGCGGGTTCAGCCAATGCCCGACGTCATGCGACACGACCTCCTCAAACCCCGGAATGCCGGACACCACAGCCGCCCGGTCCGGGTACAGCTCCTCCATCGCGCTCAACACGGCCTGGAGGGCGGCCAGATGACGGCCCACGCGCAGCTGGATGGGCTGGCTGCCGTCGTAGGGGACGAAGAGGCGGCCCAGGGCGGCGGCGCGCACGTAGGCCTTGTCCACGCCCGTCAGGAACAGGGCCTCGTCCGTACGCCCCCTCAGACGTCCCTGCCCCGGGTTCGCCGCCTCCATCAGGATGGGCAGCAGCGTCGGGATGCTGTCGCCCCACTCGCGGTGACTGAGCCCGTGCAGGTTCTTCGGCGACGGCTCAAGGCGCATGGGAATCCCCATCATCTCAAGCTCCATCGCCGCCACGGCCGCAAGCTCCATCGAGTTCTCGTGGGCCACCATGGCGTTGACGACGGGGTACTCCGGAGCGGCCTCGTGCAGGTCGAAGGCCAGGTCCACCCGCTCCGCCCGCAGCATCTCCGTGATGGCGTAGCCGACCCGCTGCGTCAGTCCCTCGTCCAGCGTGCCGGGAAACGCGCGGTTCTGGTTCGCCCGCGAGGTGCCGTCCAGCTCCTGCCCCGACGGAAAGTGAACGTAGGTGTTCGGGTTGGGCCACTGATGGATGGGGTTCGTGGCCCGCGAACCGCACCGGAAGCTCCGCACCGTGCCGTCGTCCCGCGTGAAGCGGAGGTGCTGCGGCGCGGCGTCCTGGGGCGAGTTGTGCGTCAGCGCGGACAGGTTGGAGAAGGGCATCACGATCAGCCGCCCACGCTCCACCTGCGCGCGCTCAAGGCACACGACGGCCGCCATGTACCCCGCCGGCTCGTTGGCATGGATGCCGCCCATGATGAAGATCGTCCCTCCCGGCTCTCTCCCCTGCTGGATGAAGACGAGGGTGTCGCCCGGCGACCCCGAAAGCGACGGCTCCCACTCCGAGAGCCTGTGCCGCTCAAACCTCGGCGCGGGGGCCAGAGCGTCCAGCTCCCACATCGACATGAACGATCGTGCCGCGGCCCAGGAGGTCAGGCCGACCCCGACGCAGAGGAGGAGCGCCGTCAGCGCGCTTCCGCGTTCTTTTGCGAAAAACCCCTTCATCCGGACGCCCTCCCCGTCACTTGATCATCAGGATGCGCAGGATCATGGGGATCAGGACCAGCGCATCGGCGAACTGCCGCCAGAAGGAACGCTCCCGAAACATGCAGCGAAGGACGAGGATCGTCATCAAGGCCAGGATTCCCCTGTAGAAAAGCGTCATCGTATCCCCTCCTCTACCGGATGTGGCGCGCAATGGCGTCGCTCATCAGGATGACGGCGAGGCACCACAGCGCCACGGTCACGCCCGGCCACAGGCAGCGCCGCGCGATCCTGAAGCGGTCCTCCACGCCCAGCGCACGGGCCGCGAAGAACGGCGAGAGCGTGCCGGGCGGCATGAGGTCGCCCAGCGACGCCAGCATCCCCAGCGCGGAGGCCACGATCACGACGTCGTGCCCTGAAAACGCCAGGAGAAACGGCACTCCCAGCACGGAGGCCGACCCGTAGGCAGAGATTGCGCCGAAGAGCGGCATGGCAATCAGAACGCTTGCCAAAAGCCCCCAGGACGGCAGCGACAGCGCCGAAACGACGACGAAGCCCTCCGCTCCGATCAGGGTCATGACTTGAATGAACATGCCCACGCCCATGAGGACGCTCATGATGGGCAGGGAGTCGTCGATGGCCTCGGCCGCAGCCTCCATGGGGTTCCACCGCACCCCCGTCAGAAGGGCCGACGCGGCGGCGATCAGGAAGATGGCGGGCATCCCCAGAAAGTGCCAGTA
>NZ_DBHLDX010000054.1:0-12972 GCF_057312375.1 Fretibacterium sp. | reverse complement strand
GCCTCAGGTACCCCCTCAGCTACCGCCTCACCCTCAATATCTCACCTGTAAATCTTTTGTCAAGGTACAAAAACCCGCTTCGACTTCAAAACGGGTCGCTCGCTCAGAGCTTGGATATATTACACCAAAAACTTCCCCTTGTAAAGCCCCCTGGGGCAAATTTAGCGTTTTTCAGCTCTCAACCAAAACTCTTCCATAAACATTCCTCTACAGGGTCCCGATCCGTGCCGTCAACGCATCCACGCTCTCCGGCGTCGTGGCCCAGCTGGTGCAGAAGCGCACCGCACTCCGCTCCTCGTCCATCCGCTGCCACCGCTCGAAGGAGAACTCCCCCTTCAATTGCTCGATCTGATACTCCGTCAGGATGGGGAACTGCTGGTTCGTGGGGGAGTCGATGAACAGGGGGAACCCCCTTTCCAGAAAGGCGGCGCGGATTCGCATAGCCTGCTCGTTGGCGTGCCGGGCGATCTCGAAGTAGAGGCCGTCCTCAAAGAGCGTTTCGAACTGGATGCCCAGGAGCCTGCCCTTGGCCAACATGCCGCCCTGCTGCTTGATGAGCGTGCGGAAGTCCTTCAGGCGGCCCGGGCGCGACCGCACCACCGCCTCGCCGAAGAGCGCCCCCACCTTCGTCCCGCCGATGTAGAAGACGTCGCACAGGCGCGCCACGTCCTGAACCGTGACGTCCGTCCCCTGAGCCGTCACGCCATAGCCCAGGCGGGCGCCGTCCAGGAAGAGCGGCAGCCCGTAGTCCGTACACACCGCGCGCAATTCCTCAAGCTGCCTCTTGCTGTAGAGCGTGCCGTACTCCGACGGGTGGGAGATGTACACCATGCCGGGCTGCACCCTGTGTTCGCGCGTTTCGTCGTCGTAGAAGTCCTTCAGGTACTGCCGGACGGTTCCCGCGTCCAGGAGGCCGCGCTTGCCCTGGAGCGAAAGCACCTTGTGCCCCGTGCTCTCGATGGCGCCCGCCTCGTGGACGTTGATGTGCCCGCTTTCGACGCAGAGGACCCCCTGACACGGTCTGAGGAGCGCCTTGATGACCGTCGCGTTCGTCTGGGTCCCGCCCACGAGGAAATGGACCTCGGCGTCCGGGACGCCCACGGCCTTCTGAATCAGCGCCCTTGCGCGCTTGCAATGGGGGTCCGCGCCATAGCCCGAAGTCTGTTCCAGATTCGTTTCCGCCATCCGTGCCAGGATGCGCGGATGGCATCCCTCCTGATAATCGCACTCAAATCGAAACACTCGAAACGCCCCCTCAATAACGATGATCGACTTCTCAATTCATGTATATCCACTATAACGGGCCCCGAAGCAGCGCGCAAGGGGCGTCCGGCGGGACCCCCAAAAGATTTTGGAAAACGGACCGCCGCGGCTTTACTTTTTTTGCCCTTTTCTCTATCCTGTTCCCTGCGGGCTGCCCCTTTGGCCCTTTGGAAGAGAAGGGCGCCGCACGACAACGAAAGCGAGGACAGGTGAAGACAATGTCCGAATCATACGGAATCATCCTCACGGGGGGGAGCGGCACGCGCCTCTGGCCGCGCTCCCGCGAGGACCTGCCGAAGCAGTTTCTGGCCCTCTGCGGCCCTGGGACGCTCCTGCAGGACACCCTGAGGCGGATGCTGAACGTCGTCCCCATCGATCGGATGCGCGCCGTGACGGGCGCTCAGTGGGAGGCCCTGGTGGCGCACCAGGCGCGCGAGGTCGTCCCCCTGCCGCCGGACTTCATCGTCCAGGAGCCCATGGCCCGCGGAACGGCGCCGGCCGTCCTCCTGGGGATCGAAGCGCTGCGGGAGGCGGGGGCGGGGGAGGAGGACGTGGTGATCGTCGCGCCGAGCGACCACATCGTTCAGGAGCCCGCCGCCTTCTCCCGCGCCCTCGAACTGGCGGTCGAGGCGACCCAGGAGGGGTTCATGGCGACGCTGGGGGTCGTCCCCAGCCATCCGGAAACGGGGTTCGGCTACATCAAGAAAGGGGCATCCCACGGCACCTGGTTTGAGGCGGAGGCCTTCGTGGAGAAACCCGACCTGCCCACGGCGGAGGCCTACGTCAAGAGCGGCGATTACCTCTGGAACAGCGGCGTGTTCGCGTTCGCCCTGGGGACTCTGACCCGTGAGATGGGCCGCACGGCGCCGGACCTGGCGGCCCAGGCCGGCCGGGGGACCGCGTTTCTGCGCGAGGCGTTCTCCCGCCTGCCCCCCATCTCCTTTGACTGCGCCGTCATGGAGCGGGCTGGCCGCGTGGCGGTGACCCCCATGGACGCGGGGTGGTCCGACGTGGGGTCCTGGGACGCGCTGCACGACGTGCTGGAGCGCGACGATCAGGACAACGCCGTCGTGGGGGACGTGACGCTGCGGGACGCGCGCAACTGCCTCGTGGACTCCCGCAACCGGCTGACGGTGCTGAACGGCGTGGAGGACCTCGTGGTGGTGGACTCGCCGGACGCGCTCTTCGTCACCCGGCGAGGGGCTTCCCAGGAGGTGCGCGCCGTCGTGAAGGAGCTGAAGGGCCGCGGGCGGCGCGAGGTCAGCCAGATCTCGGAGAGCAGCCGGCCCTGGGGAAGCTACCGCGTTCTGCACGAGGACGAGCGGCACCGGGTCAAGCGCAGCATCGTGATGCCCGGCAGGGCCGTCCCCCTCCACACCCACCGCCACAGCACCGAGCGTTGGATCGTCCTCCATGGGACGGCCCGTGTGACCCTCGACGGCGCGGAGAGCTTTCTCTATGAGGGTATGGAGCTCTTCGTCCCCAGAAACGCCCCCCACAGCCTTGAGAACTGCGGCCACATCGACCTTGAACTCATCGTCGTGCAGGACGGCGAGTACCTGGGGCCGGACGACGCCTGAGCGGAAACGCCCGAAGCGCGAGCCGAATCTGCGTAATCCTGACGTTTGCCCTCCTGCGGGCAGGATGCTAGAATGGCCCCGTCATTCAAACGGGACGTCCGTTCGCGGAGGCCTGTGTTCTCTAGTTTAGGAGGGATTTTTCTATGATTTTGAAAAAGTCTTCGTTCCTGTGTGCAGCTGCACTCCTCTTCGTCCTTGTCGCCGGTTCCGCCTCCTTCGCGGCTCAGAAGCCCGCCGCCACCGTGCCCGTTGAGGGCGTGGGCGTCATCGACATCGACGAGGTCGTCAACAAGCACCCCGGCATGGCGAATGCGAGGCAGCAGGCGGCCAACCTCTCGCGCCAGAAGGAGAACGAGGCCAAGGCGGCTGCCGACAAGGAGAGCGATCAGGCCAAGAAGGCCCAGATCATCCAGCAGAAGCGTATGGAGCTCGTTAAGGAGCAGCAGGATCTCATGGACCCCATCTATCGCGAGTGTCAGCAGGCGGCACGGGATGTTGCCGCGAAGCAGAACCTGACCCTCGTCCTCAACAAGTCCATCGTCCTCATCGGCGGCACGGACATCACGCAGGACGTCATTCAGCAGCTCTCGAAGGTCGCTGCCACAAAGAAATAAGAACGTTCCCAACGCCACAGCAAGCGACGGACCTGACCTCGGGCCCGTCGCTTTTTTATTGTCCAATCGCCGTAACGGCCGGCCGCGGAACTCGAACAAACGGCGGTCTTACACTATAATAAAAACGGCGCAGAGAGAGCAGCACGCGCTTCACTCCAACGCGCTTCTCTTTATGACTTTTCATAATTTTTGAAGGGAGATCGGCTGAAGATGCGGGACAAAAAGGCCTTGATCCTCATGGCGGCGCTGTGGTTCGCGCTGTTCGGCGCCGTCATTCCGGAGAGGGCGCCTGCGGCGGAGTCCCCGAACTGGATGTGGACCGTCTTCGTGGTTCCGCCTCAGGGCGGCTGGGAGACCGAAACAGGGAGGTCGATCCTGACGGTGCTGGCGTGGCACGAGGCCAACATCGCGGACAGCGGCAAGGGCATCGGCGGGCACGACGTTCACTTCGTCCCCGTGGCCGAGGCGGGCGAGGCCTCGGAGGTACGGCTGCCCCTCGACGAGCACACTGCAGCGGTGATGAGCTTCGCCGTCCCGGAGGTGGACCGCGGGCTGATCCAGCGCCTGGAGGGTCAAAAGGTGCCGCTCCTCCTGGCGGGAGGCGAGGAGCTCCTCATCGACAAGGACGGCCGTCCCCTGCCGAACGTCTTCGCGCTCGACATGTTCCGGGACTACCGCTGCGCGGCCTTCGCCAACTTCGCCGTGCAGACGCTCCATCGCAAGGCCCACGTGGCCCTGGCGGCCAGCCGCTTCACCGTCGATCAGGAGCGCGAGGCGAAGATCACCTACTCCCTTCTGGACCAGGCGGGATTTATGCCCATGCCCTTCTGGATGGACGCCTCGGTGAGCGACAGCTTCTCCATGGTGGCGCAGGAGATTCGGAGCGTTTCCGACGGCGTGCTCATCGCCTTCATCGGCGGCATGGGAGCGCGGGAGATGTGGCGGGGGGTCATGCGCGTCGGGACTCCGTGGCAGCTCTGGAACTGCGCCGCGCCGGAGCCGCTCTACCTCTCCTGCAAGGGGATGCTCTTCGCGGACCAAAACCTGTTCCTGTCCGAGCGGGGCGGCTTCAGCGCCCTGAAGCGGCAGCTGTGGGACACGCGCGCCATGCAGCTCCAGGACCTGGTGCCCGCCGGCCGCGCCAACGCGCTGGCGGAGTGGCTGACGAGGGGGATCGGGGCCCTGCCCCAGCCCGTGGACCGACTGGATCGCGACGCCCTGCTCGCTGCGCTGAGCCGAGTTCGCGGCATCCCCTTCGGCGCCCAGACCCTCGACGTCACCCCGTCGCTGCACCGTCCCGCCAGCCGTCAGGTCTACATCGTGGAGGTGCGCGACCGTCGCTTCATCCTGAAGGACACCCTGATGACGGACGCCCTGCCCTACGCGCCGTCCTACTGAACCGGTCGCCCGTGTGCTACAATACTTTGAGCCGGCCTGCCGCTTCAGACAGGGCGGCGGTGTCCGTTATCCTCCGCCGGGGGGTAACGGAGGTTTCTTAGCGGAGGTGGCGAAACGGCAGACGCACCAGACTTAGGATCTGGCGCCTTCGGGCATAGGGGTTCAAGTCCCCTCCTCCGCACCAGTTCATGGTCATGAGCCGGCAACTAAAAGAGCCCTGCGCCCCTGCCTGGGCAGGGACTGAGGGGTGTCGCGATGATGGAAACGCACAAGGTCAAGGGAGAACGCTTTTTTATCAGGGTTCTGAAGATCCTGGCGCGGAGGTGGAAAAGGGTACGCGAAGGACAGGATAACGTGGCGGATTTCTTCCTGTTCTTCGTCGATCAATCCTCCCGCGTCCTGTTTGGGAAAAACCCCCATTTTTACAGTCGGAGGAAGGTTCGTCAGTTTCGCGAAGTGATCCGGGACGACGGCTATCAAGTTAAGGACGCAAAGCTCCCCCTGTTGGATAAGGAAAACGAAAACCTCCTGTTCGGCTACGTCTTTGAGGACACTTTCTTCTCCTACCTTTACCTCGACGATCGGTACGATGAGGAGACGGTAGATCGCTGCGACGCCTTTTTGTACGAGGGGCTCTATGGCCTTGTGAACGATTTCGTTGACGTCAGGGTGCGGCGCGGCGACGTGGTCATCGACGCAGGAAGCTGGATAGGGGACTTCGCCGCCTACGCTTCTGCAAAGGGGGCAAGCGTTTATGCCTTTGAGCCTCTTGACCCGGCCTTTGGGTATCTCTCAAGGACGGCGGAGCTCAACCCCAACGTTGTGCCGGTCAAAAAGGGGCTTGGGGACGAAAACACTCATAGTTCCATCTTCTGCGATTCCTGCAACACGGGAGCAAATTCGTTCCTGAAAAACATGTGCGTCGGGCAAGCCACCGCAACGGCGGTGGAAACGGTGAGGCTTGACGACTTCGTGAGGGAAAACGCCCTGCCGAGGGTCGATTTTATCAAGGCGGACATCGAGGGATACGAACGATATATGCTGATGGGAGCGCAAAAAACCTTGAAGCGCTTCGCTCCAAAGCTGGCGCTCTGCACCTACCATCTTCCCGACGATCCTGAGGTCCTGTCGAAACTCATCAAACAGGCTAACCCTGCCTATAACGTCGTTCTGAAGAGCAAAAAACTGTACGCCTCACTTCCCCCGGAAGGGACGAGGACGCAATGATATCGCTTCTCTGTCCCTGCTATAACGAGGAAGCGGTCCTTCCTCTGTTCTTTGAACGGATCACCTCCGTCATGGAAGGAACCGGACAGGACTTCGAGATCGTCTGCGTCAACGACGGCAGCTGCGACAAGACGCTCGACCTCCTCAGGGAGCGGGCGGAGGTGGACGAGCGCGTCAAGGTGGTTGACCTCTCCCGAAACTTCGGCAAGGAGGCAGCCCTGACGGCGGCGCTGGATCACGCCATGGGCGACGCGGTGGTGCCGATCGACGCCGACCTTCAGGACCCGCCGGAGCTGATCGGCGTCATGCTTGAAAAGTGGCGCGAGGGGTACGAGGTCGTCCTGGCTCATCGCTCCAACCGCTCCTCGGATTCGTGGCTGAAGCGGGTGACCGCCCGAATGTTCTACAAGGTACACAACAGGATATCCCGGCCGGAGCTGCCCGAAAACGTGGGGGACTTCCGGCTGATGGACCGCAGGGTGGTGGACGCCCTGGGAGACCTCCGGGAGACGCACCGCTTCATGAAGGGGCTCTTTGCCTGGGTCGGGTTCAAGACCTGCATCGTCGATTACGTTCGGAAGCCCCGCGCTGCCGGGGAGACGAAGTTCAACGGCTGGCGGCTTTGGAAGCTTGCCGTCGAGGGCATCACCTCCTTCAGCACCTTCCCCTTGACCGTGTGGTTCTACCTCGGAAGCCTCACGGCGTTCGGCGCTTTCGCTTACGGCCTCTACATCGCCCTACGGACCCTGATCTGGGGGATCGAGGTACCGGGCTACGCCTCGCTGCTCTGTCTGATCCTCTTCTTCGGAGGTCTTCAGCTGCTGGGCATCGGCATCCTGGGCGAGTACCTCGGCAGGACCTACATGGAGAGCAAGAAAAGGCCCGTCTACGTGGTGCGCGAGGTCTATTGCAGGAAAGGGAGATAAGGGGATGCAGCACAGGGCCTCTGAAAAGATACCGAAAACTCAAGACGCTCACTCGGAAAAGCGGAGAGAGGGCGATCCCCCCTTCGGGGGGTCCGTGGCCCTGCTGTGTGAGGGGCGAAAGCCATGAACATTTCCCGGCAGCCGCACGACGCGCAGAGGACGGCCCTCGCCCTCCTCTGCGCGCTCTACATCGCCCTCTTTTGCTGGCTCGGCCTCTACGCCCGCCCCTCCGCCGACGACTACAACTTCGCTAACGCCTTTCTGGAGCAGGGCTTCTTCAACATGCAGAAGCAGTTTTACCTCCAGTGGACCGGGAGGGCGTTCAACACGTTTTTGCTCGCCCTGGCCGCCCCCTGGAGCACGGGACCCCTCTACGGCCTCCTGCCCCTCACGACGGTGCTGCTGTCCCTGGGGTCCCTCTACTTCTGCGTACACAGCCTCGTGCCGGGGCTCTCCGCCAGGGATAAGACGGCCTGTTCTCTTTTGCTGTGCGCCGCGTCCCTCTCCGCCCTGCCCGCCTTGAACGAAACCCTTTACTGGCTGAGCGGGATGCCCTACACCTGGGCGACCGCCCTCTCGCTCCTTGCGCTGGCCCTGGCGGGCCGGGCATTCCGGGAGAACGGCATGGGGGTAAACTCTTGGAGCTGCACATTCCTGTTGCTCCTGAACGGGACCCTCCTCGAGCCCGTCAGCGTGATGCAGGTCGTCCTGGCCTTTCTTGCGGTGCTTTATTTTCTGTCCATCGGTGCAGCGGCGAAGGCAAAGCGGGCCGCCGTCTTCCTGCTCGCCGCCCTGCTGGCTTTCCTCGTGATGCTCCTGGCGCCGGGGACAACGCTCCGCATGGGAGGCACGGCGACGGTCGCTTTTTTCCCAAGGCTGATCAGAACTCTGGGCGTCGCCGGGCTCTTCGGCCTCATGACGGCCCTCAGGTTCTTCACGGCCCCCATCGTCTGGACCTTCCCGCTCTTTCTGCCCACCATCGCTCAGGCCGTCCCGCCCTTCGACGGCCGCGTGACCTCCCGCCTCAAAACATGGCACGTCGTCCTGCTCACGGCCCTGATCGCGCCGCTGATGCAGGCCGTCGCCGGATGGGGAACGGGGGTTGGGCTACCCGAACGCGCAGTGAGCCTGACGCTCTGGCTGATGGGGACCGCGTGGGGGCTTCTGTGGGCCTTCGGCTATCGGCAGGAGGGAACGCTCGAACGGCTGCGCTCCTCCCACCTCTTCCGTTGGCGTTGGGGGCTCCTGGGCCTGTGCCTTCTCCTGAGCTCCAATTTCGTCGCCCTGATCGGGGACCTTGGGGTCGCTTCCGCCTACAGGGCCGAGTTGACGGCCCGCGACGAGTTGGTGCGGAGCCGCAGAGGGACGGGAAGCGGGGACGTCGTCGTCCCGCTTCTGGCGCTCAGGCCGCGGCTCTTGTTCTTCTCGGACCTGAGGCCCTGGTCGTCGGATTGGAAAAATCAATCCTACGCCGCATGGAACGGGGTTACGGGCGTCGCGGCCCTGCCGCAGGCGATCTGCGAGGACGAGCGGGCGCTGAGGGGCTTCCTGCGGGGGGACCCGATGGCCATGGAGAGGCTGGCCGAGGACGGAGGCCCTCACCTTCAGTTCCTGACGGGGGAGCTCTACGACACGACCTTCGCCTCGATGGAGGGCGTCGCGAAGGACGACGCCAAAGCGGCGGCGTGGTACCTCGGAGCCGCGGAACGGGGGGACGCTCACGCAAGGCGGCGGCTGACCCGCCTGTACGCCCTGGGCAAGGGGGTCCCGAAGAGTTACCTCAAGGCGATCCTCTGGCTCCTTCGATCTCAGCTTTAATTAAACGGCCTTAAACGTGAGGTGCCCGCCGTTGTCGCTCCCCCGTTCCCTGCGGGGCAGAAGCCTCGCGTAGACGCGCTGACGCAGGTCCCAGCCCAGCTCCGAAGCGGCGAAGTTCACCAGGTCCTCAAGCCCTCCCGGCGCGCCCATCCTCTGCCGGCCCGTCGCGCTCATGAGCCGGTAGCGCTCGGGGTCCTCCAGCACGCTTAAAGCCCCCTCCGCCAGAGCCTGGGCCGTGGGGGCCGTCAGGAGCTCCGCGTCGCCCAGGAGCTTCTTCTGCACGCGCTTGCCCTTCTCGTCGATGGAGACCACCGGAATCCCCAGCCCCGCACAGAGCTGATTGGCCGTCCCGCCCAGCCCCAGCAGCAGCGCCGCGCCACGGGCCGCCGACGACAGCGGCGCGTCGGTCAACGCGACGGCAAGGCCGTCCCGGCACAGGGCGGGCGTCCCCCCGTCCTCCCGGAGGGTCCATTCCCCGCAGGAGGCGCCGAGCCTCTCGCGGGAGAGCGTGGGCGCCAACACCATGCGAAAGGCGCAGCGTCGCAGCCCGGAGAGCCGCACCGCAGCGTCGAGGATCAGGTTGACGTCCCGATAGGCCCTCAGCCGGCTGCCCGGCAGGAGCAGGATGAGGGGAACGTCGTCCGGACCGGGCGGCAGGGGGGGCGGGTTGACGGCCCCATCCTCCAGCAGGTCCATGACGGGATTGCCCGCGTAGACGGCATTCGCCCCGGCCCGGACCAGTTGTTCCGCGCTCCCCGGATCCCGCGTCCAGGTGCGGAGGGCCAGGCGGCGGATCAGGGCGCGCTCCAGCCGCCAATGCCCGCTGAGCCGCACCGTCTTGGCCGTGGCCACGAACAGCGGCCGGACGCCGCTGCCCCACAGCGCGTGCAGGAGGAGGTAGACGTCCCCCACGCAGACCGGCGTCCGAATCGTTCCTCCGAGCGCCTGCCAGTCCCTTAACTGCGCCCTGACGTGGCTCAACAGGCCCGCCCGCATGTCGCTCAACAGGTCCTTCAGGTGGTACTTCACCACGCCCCCCGACGGCGTGACGGAGGGCGCGGAGGCCACGGGGAAGCCCGAGCCGGCGTAGGCGTCCCCGCGCCCCACCAGCGGGAAGGCCAGCACCTCCGCGGCGGGGAAGCGGTCTCTTAGCCGCCGCGCCAGCAGGACGCCGATGGCGTCCTCGCCATACCCGTTGGAGGCCACGGCCAGCCTCGGGCGCAGCGCTTCCGTCAGCGCGTCCAGGAATCGGGACGGCTCATCCAGCACGGCGGACACACAGGGGATCAGGAGGGGCAGGGAGGGGCACCAGCCGTCCGGAAGGTTGTAGAGGTCCTTCTCGGTGCAGGCCATGGCCTCCGCGCCGAGGGCCTCGGCCGTGCGGCACAGGGCGTCCAGCTCGCCGGGGCCGTAACGGTGGTGATCCCGAAAGCGGCGTTCGCCCACCGTCAGGAGCCCCGCGTCCGCCAGGGACCGCCGGAAGCTCTCCGGGCTACCGATGGCGGAGAAGGCCAGCACGCGAAGCCCCGGCGTCGGCGGGGCGCAGCGGGCCGGACGCGACGCGTCCGGCGCCCAGGCCTCCCAGCGATCCACCTCGACGCGGGAGGTGAAGACGCGCTCCAGCGGGACGAAGCGTCCCACCGTCTCCCGAAGCCTCGAGAGCGCCTCCGGCGTTGCCTGGTCCGCCTTGGTGATCATCACCAGGTGCGCTCTGGCTAGGGCTCTGACGGGCTCCCTCAGGATCCCCGACGGGATCAGCCGTCCGCTGCCGAAGGGGCAGGCGGCGTCGATCAGGACGATGTCCGCGTCCCGCCTCAGGGCGCGATGCTGAAAGGCGTCGTCCGCGATCGCCAGCTCCACCCCCATCTCCCGAAGCGCTCGGATGCCCAGCGCGCGCCGACGGGCCACCGCCACGGGGACCTCCGGAAGGCGGCGGGAGAGCAGGAGCGGCTCGTCGCCGACGGCGTCGCGGCTGCCCTCCCCGCCGAAGATCACCACGGGACTTCGGGTCCGCCCGCCCGAGTAGCCGCGGCTCACGATGCCCGGTCGGACGCCCCGCTCCGCCATGGCACGGGCCAGCATCTCCACGAAGGGGGTCTTGTTCGTGCCCCCATAGGTGAGGTTCCCCACGCTGACGAAGGGGATGGGGGGCTCCTCCGTGCGCCTCAGGCCGTGCCGGTACAGGAAGTCGATACAGGCTACGGCCCCTCGGACGGCCCATTCGGCCGGGTCCAGGAGACACCATGGCGACGCGCGACGCTCGCCCCGCACCCAGGCCATGTAGCTTTGAACGACGCGGTTCACGGGCGTCCGGCTCCCTCCGCCCCACGAGAGGGGAACTGCAGGCGATAGAGGTCCGCGTAGAGCCCGCCCTCTCGCAGCAGCACGGCGTGGCTGCCCTCCTGAAGGATGCGGCCGTCCTTCAGCACCAGAATGCGGTCCGCGCCCTGCACGGTGGAGAGCCGATGGGCGATGATGAGGGAGGTTCTGCCGGCCATGGCACGATCCATGGCCTCCTGGACCTGGCGTTCTGCGGCCAGGTCCAGGGATGAGGTGGCCTCGTCCAGGATCAGGATGCTGGGGTCGCGGACGACGGCGCGGGCGATAGCGATCCTCTGGCGCTGGCCACCGGAGAGGGTGACACCCCGCTCGCCCACCTCCGTGCCGTACCCCTCCGGAAGACCCTCGATGAAGTCCGCGATGTTCGCGACGCCCGCGGCCTCGCGCACGCGCCGCATCAGCGCCTCGTCCTTCAGCAGGTCCGGCCCGTCCTCCGCCAGTCCGTAGGCGATGTTGAAGGCCATGCTTCCCTTCATCAGGACACAGTCCTGGGGCACGATGCCGATCTGGCGCCGAAGCTCCGGCAGGCGAAGCGAGCGGACGTCCCGGCCGTCGATCAGCACGCGGCCCGACGTGGGGTCGTAGAAGCGGGGGATCAGGTCCGCCAGCGTGGACTTTCCGGAGCCGGTGGGCCCCACGAGGGCCGCCTTCTCCCCCGGGCGGACGGTGAAGCGGATGCCGCGCAGCACCTCCTGCCCCGCCGCGTAAGCGAAGCGGACGTCCTCAAAGGCCACCTCGCCGCGAAGCCGACCCGGCAGCTCCACGGAGTGGGACGTGTCCTCCGTGGGGGCCTGGAGCATGTCGAAGATGCGATCCGCGGCAGCGAGGCCGGTCTGCAGGGCGCCCATGCGGCTCATGACGGTGCGGATCGGCTGGACCATGAAGGCGATGTACCCGATGAAGGAGATGAGTTCGCCGGGCGTGAGGGACCCATGGATGACGCTTCGTCCTCCGAACCAGAACACCACGGCCAGCGCGCAGATCAGGAACACCTCCACGACCCCGGCCAGCAGGGCCTGGATGGACACGGCGTGGAGCAGCGCCTGAAAGTTCTGGAGGTTCCCCTCCCGAAAGCGCTTCAGCTCCTGTTCCTCCGTGGCGAAGGCGCGCACCACGCGGATGGCGGAAAAGGCCTCCTGGGCGATGGCGGTGATGTCCGCCAGCCGCTCCTGAACCCGGTGCCCCGCGCGGCGCAGCCTCCGGGCCGCGAAGGACAGGAGCCAGGCCACGACGGGCAGCACCAGCACGATCAGGAGCGTCAGGCGCCAGTTGATGTAGAGGATAAAGGCGAACATTCCCGCGAAGGTCACGGCATTGAAGGCCAGCTCCACGAAGGTGTTGGTGACGAGGCTCTGCAGCGTGGCCACGTCGCCCGTGATACGGCTCATCAGCTCCCCGACCCGTGAGGCGTCGATCCGCTGCAGCGCCATATGCTGCATCCGGTCGTAGAGCGCCACCCGGACGTCCATCACGACGCTCTGCCCCACCTCGTTCATCAAGTACTGCTGCCAGTAGGACGTCACGGCCTTGAGGGCGAAGATGGCGACGACGGCCAGACAGATGAGGTTGAGGCTCAGGACGCTTCGGGAGATCAGGACGTCGTCCACCACGCTCTTGAAGAGCCAGGGGGGCAGGACGTTCAGGCCGGAAGAGGCCAGCATGAAGGCCACCCCCGCTGCGAGGCGCAGGCGGTAGGGCGCGGCACAGGCGATGAGCCGCCGGGCGGCCCCCTGCGAGTCCTGCCCCGTCATGCGGCGCCGTCCCCCGCGGGAATGGCGTCGCACAGGCGGGCCGCCGCCCCCCCCC
>NZ_DBHLDX010000053.1:0-13248 GCF_057312375.1 Fretibacterium sp. | reverse complement strand
TGGTGGTCACGCTGCTGGCGCTCCTTGAGATGTGCCGCATGGGCAGGGTGCGCATAGAGCAGGAGGAGCTCTTCGCCGATGTCAAGGTCCTTGCCGAGCCGGCGGCCTGAGGCCGGGGAGCCCCTCTCCGTGCTGGCGGCCCAGATCGAGGCCGTCCTCTTCCTGGCGTCCTCGCCCGTGTCCGAGGCGGAGTTGCGCGGGGTCTTTGAGGTGTCCGGCACGGAGCTGGCGCGGGCCATCGAGGAGCTGGAAGAACACCTCAAGAGCGGGCACGGTCTGGTTTTGAAGGCCATGGCCGGAGGATGGGTCCTGGGAACGAACCCTCATTTCGCAGAGGTCCTGTCGCGCTTTCGGGACACTGCCCAGAGGGGCCGTGTCCGCCTGAGCCGCGCGGCGGTTGAGACGGCCGCGATCATCGCCTACAATCAACCGGTCACGCGGAGCGAGGTCGAGGAGCTGCGCGGCGGCTTCCGCTCCGAGCGGGTCATCGAAACGCTCCTGGGGCACGAGCTCATCCGCATCGCGGGGCGTAAGAAGGCCAGCGGTTCCCCCCTGCTCTACAGGACCACGCCGAGGTTTCTCGAGGTCTTCGGCCTGGAGGCGATCGCGGACCTGCCGAGCCTGGAGGAGCTGGGCGAACTGGGCGCGGGCCCCCTGGACGACGGAGCCCGGGGCGGAGAGGACGACGTGGGGGATGGAGGTGAGGAGGACGAGGCTTAACGCATTTCTCGCCGCCTGCGGCGTCGCCTCGCGCCGGCGGGCGGAGGAGATCATTCGCGCCGGGCGCGTGCAGGTGGGGGACAGGATCGTCTTGGCCCCTTTCTTTCAGGTCGATCCCAAGGTGGATGAGGTGACCTGCGATGGCCGGACCCTGCGGGCAACGGAGCTCGTGTACGTGGTCATGAACAAGCCGGCGGGCGTGGTGTGCGCCGTAAGTGACAAGTACGACCCCGTGGTGGTCGACCTGCTTCCGGAGGCCGTGAAGTCGCACCGGGTCTATCCCGCGGGGCGGCTGGACCGGGAGAGCGAGGGGCTCCTGATCCTTACGAACGACGGCGCCCTCACCCAGGAGGTCATGCATCCCTCGAAGGGGCTTCACAAGGAGTACGAGGCGCTCTTGAACGTCCCCATCAACGAGCGTCAACTCGCGCGGTGGCGCGGAGGATTCGAGATCGAGGGGCGAAGAGCCGTCCCGATCTCCGTGACCCTCATGAACCGAGAGCCGCAGGGGCGGTGGGTGTCCGTCGTCATCGGCGAGGGGCTCAAGCGGGAGGTTCGCGTGATGGCGAATCTGGCGGGCTTTTCGGTGGAGCGCCTGATCCGGAGGCGGCTGGGAAAGATGGTCCTTGAAAAACTTCGTCCGGGCGAGTTTGCGGATTTGTCTTTTTCCGAACTGTACACTAAAATATTCAAGGGTGGAGCAGTATAACCTGCATGCAAGGGGGACGAGTTCGTGAGTGAGGTAGACGAACGTTCAAAAGAACTAATCAAGACGCGCATTATCAGTAAGCTGAAGGACATCAAGTCCTTCCCCCAGTTTGTGTTGGAAACGCTGCGTAAGCTGAACGATCCCACAAGCAACGCGTCGGATGTCGCCCAGAGCCTGTCCAGGGATGAGGGGTTGGTGCTGAGGGTGCTGAAGCTGGCGAACTCGGCCGCCTACGGCATGAGCCGCAACATCTCCAACATCTCGGAGGCGATCGCCCTTCTGGGGTACAAGAACGTCAGCAACATCGTCCTTGCCGCGACGGTCTACTCCGTTATGGACAAGGGCCTGTCGGGCTACGCGCTGGACCGGGGCGAACTGTGGCGCCATTCCCTGACGGTGGCCTACGCGTCGCGCTACATCGCCCAGGTGACGGGCAAGGTTCAGACCGAGGACGCCTACGTCGGCGGCCTCCTTCACGACATCGGCAAGGTGGTGCTGAACGACTACGTCCGCTTTGGCTACGGGCTCATCGTGAAGATGGTCGAGGAGGAACACGTCCCGTTCCCTGAGGCGGAGTTCCGCGTGCTGGGGTTCGATCACGCCATGGTGGGCGCCCTTCTGACCGAGCGTTGGGACCTGCCCGAGGCGTATCAGATGGCGGTGGCCTATCACCACAAGCCCAACGAGCTTCCGGAGGACAAGCTGCAGTATCAGCCGATCCTGGACGTCGTCAGCGTGGCGAACTCCATCTGCCTGATGCTTGGGATCGGACTTGGGGCGGACGGTCTTCAGACCTACATGTTCCCAGAGCCCCTGGAGCGCCTCGGGATAACGAACTTCGAGGACCTGATGGCGGATCTGGTGGACTTCGCGGGGCGCATCGCCCAGGAGATGGTGGACATGAAGGGCCTGTAGGGAGGACGCCCCTTGACCTACGTCCTGACGATCGACGGTCCGGCTGGCGCGGGCAAGAGCTCCACGGCGCGGAGGCTGGCCCGTCGCCTTGGCGTTCGTTACCTTGACACCGGCGCCATCTATCGCGCTGTGGCGTTCCTGCTGGACGAAGCGGGGATTCAACCCTCCGAGGAGGACGCGGTCCGGCGTGCGCTGGCCGGCGCCCGCGTCGAGCTGCGCGACGAGGGAGTTCTGCTCAACGGGCTGGACGTCAGCCGAAAGATCCGCACGCCGCACATCGACCGGGTCGTCTCGGCCTATTCGGCGTTACCCTGCGTGCGTTCTGCGCTCCTTGGGCTGCAGCGCGACCAGGCAAAGTACGGCTCCCTGGTGGTGGAGGGGCGCGACGCGGGAAGCGTGGTCTTCCCCGATGCGCCCTTGAAGTTTTTTCTGACGGCCTCGCCTGAGGCGCGCGCCAGGCGCCGCTGCCTTGAGCGGGAGGCGAAGGGGGAGGACGTCTCCTATGAGGAGACACTTGCTGCGATCCGGGAGCGGGACTGCTTCGACAGCAGCCGGGAAACGGCTCCTCTGAGGCAGCCTGAAGGGGCCGTCCTGCTGGACACGTCGGATATGAGCGAGGATGAAGTGGTGGAATACTTCGAGGACCTTGTCCGCGATGCCGTGCGAAGGGGGGACGTGGAGGAATGAAGCCGAACCCGGTCTTTTATGCGATCGTCAGCAGCCTGCTCCGCATGGCACTTCGGGTGTACAACCGGTGTTCCGTGCGCTGGGAGGAGCCGCTGGACCCCAACGAGAGGATGATCGTCGCCTGCAACCACACGAGCAACCTGGACCCTGTGGTCGTGGGGTGTTTTTTCAAGCGGCAGCTGCGCTACTTCGCCAAGGAGGAGCTGTTTCGGTCCTGGTTTTTGGGAACCGCCATCCGCGCCCTTGGCGCCGTGCCCGTCTCCCGCTCGGACAACGCCTCGGCGGCGGGTGCCCTGCGGGGGTTCATGAAGCTCTATCGGGACGGCAGCGACGTCCTGATCTTTCCGGAGGGAGGCCGTTCCCCTGACGGCAGGCTGAAGCCGCTCGAGGGCGGCGTGGCCCTGATCGCCGCCCATGAGAGGGCGCCCATTCTGCCGGTATTCATCCACGGCGCCTACGAGGCCATGCCCACCGGCGCGCATTTCATCAAGCCCCACAAGATCACGATAACGTTTGCGAAGCCGCTGCGCTTCCCCGAGGAGGTCTACGCCAGAAAGGACGGGAGGGACGTCATCATGCAGCGGCTGACGGACGTCATGAAGTCGCTTGAGTCGCAGGCGTCCTGAACGCTGTGAGAGCCGGAGCGGCGCCATCGTGGCGGCCCTCTCGCTCCCGGATCAGAGGGAGGGCCCGGAGGAACGCCTTGCGGAGCTCTCCCTTCTCCTTGCCTCGCTGGGCATTGAAACGCTGGGCTCCGCGGCCCAGGGCAGGGGGGAACCAAGCCCCGCCACCCTGGTGGGGCGCGGCAAGGCGGAGGAGCTGAGGCTCTTCTGCAGCTCCCAGCGGGCGC
Organism: Fretibacterium sp.; assembly: GCF_057312375.1. NCBI lineage: Bacteria > Thermotogati > Synergistota > Synergistia > Synergistales > Aminobacteriaceae > Fretibacterium > Fretibacterium sp. Next base: position 9,367 of record NZ_DBHLDX010000053.1, on the reverse strand, counting down.
GCTACCTCGTGTTCGACGAAGCTCTTTCCCCCGTGCAGAGGGCCAATCTGGAGGCCCTGACGAAGGTGACGGTGTGGGACCGTCCCTTCGTCATCATGAAGATCTTTGAGCGGCGCGCGTTGACGGCGGAGGCGCGCCTCCAGGTCCAGATGGCCATGGCGCGCTATGAGATACCTCACCTGAAGGGGCTGGGGCTGCAGATGTCCAGGACCGGAGGAGGCATCGGGACGCGGGGCCCCGGCGAAACGGAGTTCGAGCGCCACCGCCGGCGGCTGGAGCGTCAGGTGCGCGACATCGCAAAAAAGCTGGAGAACGTCCGCAGGCAGCGGCGTCTTGTGCGGGACAGGCGCCGAAAGCGCGGGCTCCCCACCGTTTCGCTGGTGGGGTACACGAACAGCGGCAAATCGACCCTCCTGCGCGCCCTTTCGGGCGACGGGACCATCGTCGCGCAGGACCGCCTCTTCTCCACCCTGGACACGTCGGTGCGCCGCATCCCGCTGCCGGGGGGCGGCGCCTTCCTCCTGTCGGACACGGTGGGCTTCATCCGCAGCCTTCCGCCGGAGCTGGTGGCGGCGTTCCGCGCCACGCTCGAGGAAATTCAGGAGGCGGAGCTCCTCCTGCTGGTCCTGGATGCGTCCGACGCCAGGGCGATGGAGACCTATCAGGTCATCGTCGACACCCTCCTGGCGATTCGCTGTCACGAGCTGCCCCGCTTCCTGGTGCTCAACAAGCTGGACGCGGTTCAGCGGACGGAGGCGGAGGTGCTGGCGGCGGCGCTGGAGAACGCGGGGGAGAACGTCGTGAGGGTCAGCGCCCTTCGCGGTGACGGGCTCCTGGAATTGCGGCAGGAGATCGAGCGCTTCCTGACGGAGAGAAACCCCTGGTTCACCCGTCCCTCCGGCTTCCAGGGAGCGCTGTGACAGACGTTGGGGGAGGGCTTTCATGTTCTTGAGCATGACCGGATTCGGGCGCGCCTCGCGGGATTTCCCCTGGGGATCGGTAACGTTTGAGCTGACATCGGTGAATCATCGATATCAGGACTTTTCGACGCGGCTCCCCAGGGAGTTTGCGTCCATGGAGTGGCGCTTCCTCTCCATCCTGCGCGCTGCGCTGAACCGCGGGAAGGTCCGCCTCTCCGCGGAGGTCGCCTGGGCTCCAGGGGCGCGCACGCCGACGTTGGACGAGGAGGGGCTGCTCCAGTTCTTCCGGCGGGTGCAGTCCCTGGCCCGCGGGCAGGGGCTGACGGCTCCTGCGGACCTGACGCCGTTCCTCGTCCTGCCGGGGATCTGCGAGCTGGGCGGTGCGGCTGCCGCCGGGGTCCAGGAGGCCCCTGAGGTGTGGGACGACCTGTTGCGTGCCGCGCTGGATTCCCTCATGGAGATGAAGAGGACGGAAGGGGAGAAGATGCGCGCCGTCGTCGCTGCGGACCTGGAGGCCTTCGAGGACATCGTCCGAGGCCTTGAGGAGCGCTGGCGGACCGCCGCTGCGGCGGCCCTGGAGTCCCTGAGGACGAGGATAGAGCGCGTGGCGGAGCACTTTGAGCTTGAGGTGGATGAAGCCCGGGTCGCTCAGGAGGTATCCCTTCTCTCCGATCGCTGGGACGTTTCCGAGGAGCTGGCCCGCCTGGCGGCCCACGTCGAGCGGTTTCAGGAGACGATGGACGGAAGGGACCTGGCAGGGCGTCGTCTGGACTTCCTGATCCAGGAGATGAACCGGGAGGTCAACACCATGGGCTCCAAGGTGGCGGACGCGGAGTTCCGTTGGGGGGTCGTCGAGGCGAAGTCCTGCCTCGAACGCATCCGTGAGCAGATTCAAAACGTCGAGTAGGGGGGCCTGAGCATGAGGCGGGGAAAGCTCTTCATCCTGTCCGGGCCGAGCGGCGTCGGCAAGGGAACGCTTCGTGAGCGCGCCCTGAAGGACGTGGAGGGCCTGATCTACTCCATTTCCTGCACGACCCGCAGCCCACGGCCGGGGGAGCGGGACGGCATTGAATATCGCTTCGTTTCCGAAGCGGACTTCAAACGCAGGGTGCAGGAGGGGCTGTTCCTGGAGCACGCCCGCGTACACGACGCGTACTACGGGACGCTGCGCGCGGACGTGGAGCGCGAGCTGGACGCGGGGAACGACGTGCTGCTTGAGATCGACGTCCAGGGAGCGAAGCAGGTCCGCAGCCGCTTGCCGGACGCGGTTTCCATCTTCGTGGCGCCCCCCTCCCTGGGGGAGCTGGAGCGGCGCCTGCGGAATCGTCAGACGGAGAGCGACGACGAGCTGAGGCACCGCCTGGCGAACGCTGCGCTGGAGATGGAGCAGAAGGGGGCTTACGACCGGATTCTGGTTAACGACGACCTCGACGACGCCTCGGCCGAGCTGCGGAGGCTGATCCTGAGCTATCGGGAGTGAGCGGCGGCGGTCCGATGCCGTCTTGCAAGCTCAAGCTTATAGATGATTTTTTAGAAGGGGACTCTTCCCCGGAACCTGGAGTGAAAAGATGAAGTTCTACGACCTTGAGGGCCTGGCACAGAAGTGCGGGACGGATAACAAGTACGAGATTACGGTGAGCATCGCGGCGAGGGCGCGCTGGCTTGGCGAGCACAAGACCATCGAGAACGATCTGATGACGAACGAGCGCTACCTCTCCATGGCGCTTCTGGAGGTGGAGAAGGGGAACGGCATCCCCGCGCCAGGGGACCCGTCGATTTTGTCGCAGTCCGACGAACGATGACCTCCTGGAAGAGGGGCCGGAGGGTACTGCTCGGCGTCACAGGGGGCATCGCCGCCTACAAGATACCGGAGCTGGTGCGGCGCCTGCGGAGGGAGGACTGCGAGGTGGAGGTCATCATGACGTGCGCCGCGGAGCGCTTCGTCAGCCCCCTCGTGCTCGCTACCCTCTCCGGCCGGCGCGTCTGGCGTCAGGAGGACCTTCTGTCGGAGGAGTGCGGTGCCTCCATCCCCCACATCCGTCTGGCGGAGTGGGCGGAGGCGGTGGCCATCGTCCCCTGTACGGCGGACGCGGCGTCGGACCTCGCGCACGGCCGCGGGGAGGGACTGCTGGCCGCGGCGCTTCTGGCGGCTACGGCACCCGTGCTGGTCTTCCCGGCCATGAACGCCCACATGTACAGGAACGCTGCGGTGCAGGAGAACCTCTCGACCCTGGCCCGGCGCGGGGTGCGGGTGGTTGAGCCGTCGGCTGGGGCCCTCGCCTGTGGGGAGGAGGGGCCCGGACGGATGCCCGAACCCGTCGAGATCGCGGAGGAGATATTCCGCGCGCTGGCCCCCGTCCACGACCTGCAGGGCGTTCACGTCCTGGTCACCGCCGGGCCGACCCACGAGTACCTGGACCCGGTGCGCTTCATTTCCAACCCCAGTACGGGGCGCATGGGCCTGGCGATGGCTCGCGCCGCCTGGCATCGGGGCGCGGAGGTGCGGGTGATCCTTGGCCCCGTCGATCCGACGCCCTGCTCCCTGTATGGGCTTGAGGTGACGCGCGTCGTGTCCGCCCTCGAAATGCGGGATGCGGTCATGGCAAACCTCGATTGGGCCAAGTTGATCGTCAAGGCTGCTGCCGTAGGGGACTACCGCGCAAGGGAGCGGCAGCCGCACAAGATGAAGCGCGAGGGGCGCGAGGCGCTGTCCCTCGACCTGGTGCAGAACCCCGACATCGCGGCGGAGGTGGGGGCGAACAAGAGGCCGGATCAGGTCCTGATCGGCTTTGCGGCGGAGACCGACGACATCCGAAAGAACGCCCGCGCGAAGATGGAGCGGAAGGGGCTGAACTTCATCCTGGCCAACGACGTCCTGGCCCCCGGCAGCGGCTTTGCCTCGGAGACGAACGCGCTGCGCCTGATCGCGCCGGACGGCGAGGAGCTCCTCTCCGGGAGGAAGGAGGACGTCGCCGACGCCGTCTGGAGCTCTCTGGCGGGGCGGCTGCAGCTCTAAAAAAGTGTCCTCACAGCTCATCGAGGTCGTCATCCCTGGCCCCTGGTGGAACGCCTTGACCTACGAGGCGCCCTTTGTGCCCGAACCCGGCTCCCGCGTCAGGGTCCCGGTGGGCCGGGGGGAGCGCATCGGGTTCGCGGCGGGCCCCGCGCGGGAGAGGCCGGAGGCCGTGCTGCGCAGCGTCCGGGAGGTGCTGGACGAGAGGAGCCCCCTGGGCGCGGAGCTGTGGGAGCTGATGTGCTGGGTGGGACGGACCTTTCTCTGCGGGACGGGCATGGTCTTGAAGACGGCCTGTCCCGCGAAGTTTTTGGAGGGGGCGCCGCTTGACGTTCCCCCCGGCGGGGAGCGGGAGGGGCGCGCCGAAGGGGACGCCTTTAGTGAGGAGCACTGCTTTGCCCCTTGGGATGAGGCGCGCGCGGCCTTTTACCGAGCTGCGTTGGAACGGCCGTGCCGGACGCTGGTCCTCTTCTCCGAGGCGGCGACGGCGCGGCGTTTCTTTGCGTCGCTCCCGGCCCACCTGAAGGCCGAAGCCGTGCTCTGGCCCTCCTCCGGGGGCAAGAAGCTCTGGGAGGTGTGGAGAGAGGTCCGGGCGGGGAACGCGCGCATCGTGGTGGCGCCTCCGGGCGGGGTCTACGCCCCGATGGCCCCCGGACAGATCGTGGTGGACGAGGAGGCGAGCCCCGCCTACGTCCCTCAACGGGCCCCCCGCGTTTCGGCCCGGAGCGTCGCGGGGCGGCGCGCGTCCCTGTTGGGTGCGCGCCTGATCCTGGGCGGCCGTATGCCGTCGTCCAAGACCTTCCTGCGCGCCCACCCCGTCTGCGAGGTCCTGCCGAACCGCGACCGAATGGTCTTCGCGGACATCCGGCGCTCCCTGAAGGGGAGGGAGCGGGGCGTGGAGGGGGACCTGCCCCTGACCGTTTCGCTCCTGGACCGAACGCGGAGGGAACTGGAGAGGGGGCGGCACGTCCTCTGGATGCTGGATCGAAGGGGGGAGGCGGCCGAGGTCTTTTGCGTGGAGTGTGGACACTCGCCCCGCTGCCCCCGCTGCGGCGGCGTGATGCGCAGCGAGTCCTCAGGGCAGGCGCTGCGCTGCATTCACTGCGGCCGGAGAGAGCCCCTTCCCGAACGCTGTCCGGACTGCAGGGGGGGCCTCTGGTCGGGGCGGCGTCCTGGACTTGAGGCGTTGGCCTCCATGGCCGGCAGGCTGATGCCGGAATACCCCGTCCTCCTCCATGAGGGGGGAAAGATCAAGGCTCTGGAGGTTCCATCCCTCCTCCTGGGGACCCGGGGCGCGCTGGCGCTCTGCGACCGGTTGGACGTGGGGCTTGCCGCGTGGCTGGACCTGGACGCGGAGTTGCGCCGGCCGGAGTATGGCGCGCGGTTTCAGGCGTTCAGCATGGTGTGGGAGTCCTACTGGCGCGGCCGCCGCGACGGAGATGAGCCCGCGGGACGGACGGTGCTGATCCAGGGCCGCCGCTTCGGCGCGGAGTGGCGCGCGATCCTCTCTGGGGGCTGGGAGCGCTTCTGGCGCGGCGAGCTGGCGCTCCGCTCGGAGCTGGCCCTGCCGCCCGTCGGGCTGATGATCCAGATCGATCTGCCGGAGGGAGAGGACCGTGCCGAGGCCTGCCGCGCCCTGGAGGAGGCGGGGCTTTTCGTCATGGACCCAGGGGAACCCGGCTCTCCGCTGTGGGTGAACGCCCCCTCCTCGGAGCCCGTCGCAAGGGCCCTTGCGCCGCGCTTTGCCATCGGACGTTCAAGGCTGCATTTTCCCTCGGTGACCGTCTGGGCGGAGTGACGGCGCCCGGGGCGGCAGCGGAGAAACTGTGTGGAGGGAGGACTTGAAGGAATCGGTTGGCTGGAAAGGGAAGAACCGCATTTACTTTTGTTTTTAAGAAAGTTGCCGGACCTCTTTTATAAAGGGCGCATCTCGTGTATAATGTCCCTCGTGTTCGCTTCGCGGAGACGTGGCCGAGTGGTCGAAGGCGGGCGCTTGGAGAGCGTCTGAGCAGCAATGCTCCTAGAGTTCGAATCTCTACGTCTCCGCCATTTTTTATCCCTGTTGAGGACCGAACCCTGAAGCCCCCGTTTCAAGCGGGGGCTTTTTTCATGCAAATTTCTGGCGTCGTGGACAGCTCACGCCATGATGGGGCGCTGGCGCTCCTCGTGCCGCGGGTCCGGCGCGGGGAGCAGTGCCTCGTAGAGCGATGAGGCCCGAAACTCCATTTGCGCGGCGAAGCGCCCGACGGGGCTCCGCGCCGCGGCCAGGCGCGTGATGAAGGGCAGAGGGGAGGAGGCAGCGCGCAGGCGGAGGAGGGCCCGCCCCGTCTCGGTTGCGCCGAGGACCCGCGCGTAGGGCACGCCCAGCCGACCCGCGGCCTGCCACGACCAGCGGTCAACGCCAGCCAGCAGGCGCAGGGCCGTCCGACGGATTCGGGCCCGCGTGTAGCGTCCGGACGCGCACTGGGCCACGAAGTCCTCCATGCCGGCCGAGTTCGCCCTCCGCTTCAGGAACAGGTTCTCCATTCCCTCGTCCATCCCGTCAAAGCCTCTGAGGTCCTCCGGCTCGCTGCGGATGAGGACGGCCTGCAGCATCGGCCACAGCCCTTCGCCCGACGCGCAGAAACGCCCTTCCTCATCCGCCCGGCGGAGGAGGGACAGGGAGGTCTGCGGCACGGCGGAGGCCACCGGGGTCCCATCTTCCATGGAGCTGCTTCCCTCGCGAAGCGCCGCGCGGATGGACAGGCTGCTGGCCAGGGGGCCAGGAGCCGCGTCCCCGTGCCCTGCGCCCAGCCGCTGAATGGGGAGGGGCGTCAGGGAGCCGCCGAGTTCCTGAACGCGCAGCAGGTAGGAGATCGCCAACAGGTTGTTGGGGGAGGAGAGGAACGTCCCGCCGCCCGGCAGGAGGGATTCCAGCGCCCTGGCGGCCGCCCTGGCGTAGGATGTGCCGCGAAACAGCTCGTCCTTCAGGCGTTGCTTGAAGGAGGCGGGTTCGTGGATTAGAATGTCAAGGATGGGGCTTACGTCGCGCGTGGAGTCCTCCATGCCGAAGGCGATGTGCGTCGCAAGGCGCGTCCGCGCCAGGAGGTCCACGGCGCCCGCGCTGAAGAACGGCGCGGCGCTGACCGCGAAGACGAAGGGCAACTCGATCACCAGGTCCGCGCCGCAGGCGAGCGCCATCTTCGTGCGGGTCCACTTGTCGACGACGGCGGGTTCGCCGCGCTGCGTGAAGTTGGACGACAGCACCACGACGCAGGGAACGTCGCCGCATCGCGCAAGAGCCGCGGCCAGGTGCAGGCGGTGCCCGTTGTGCAGCGGATTGTACTCGGCGACGATGCCGATGGCTGGACCTGTGATGTCTTTCATGGTATAAGTATAAACTATAATCCTTAAGATCGCGTTTTTTCGGGGCGTCTTTGACCGGAGGGTCCCGGCGTCCCTTCCTCCGATATTTTGAAAGGCAGGTAGCGCAAAAAATGAAAATTCTCGTCATCAACTGCGGCAGTTCCTCCCTGAAGTATCAGCTCTTCGACATGGACCACGAGTCCGTTCTGGCCAAGGGGCTGGTGGAGAGGATCGGTATCGACGGCTCCCAGATCAAGCACATGAAGACGGGGTTGGAAATGCTGGTCCAGCAGACGCCCATCCCGAACCACAAGGTCGCGATCCAGCTGGTGCTGGACACGCTGCAGCGAGGTAGGCACGGCGTGCTCACCTCGCTGGACGAGCTCTCCGCCGTCGGCCACCGCGTCGTCCACGGGGGGGAGGACTTCGCGTCCTCCGTCAAGATCGACGCGAAGGTCCTGGAGGCCGTGAAGCGCTGCGTGCCCTTGGCGCCGCTGCACAACCCGGCCAACATCATGGGGATCGAGGCGGTCCTGGAGGTCCTGCCCAACGTCCCGCAGGTGGGCGTGTTCGACACCGCCTTCCACCAGACCATGCCGCAGCACGCCTTCATGTATGGCGTCCCCTACGGCTACTACGAGAAGTATAAGGTGCGCCGCTACGGCTTCCACGGCACGAGCCACTACTTCGTCGCCCGCCGCGCGGCGGAGATGCTGGGGCAGCCCATCGAGAGGCTGAAGATCATCACCTGCCACCTGGGCAACGGGAGCTCCATCACCGCGGTGGACGGCGGCAAGTCCGTCGACACCTCGATGGGCTTCACGCCGCTTGCGGGCGTCCTGATGGGCACGCGCAGCGGCGACGTGGACCCCGCGCTGCTCCCCTTCATCGCCAAGACGGAGAAGATGGGGATGGACGAGATCGACATGCTGCTCAACAAGAAGAGCGGCCTTCTGGGGATATCCGGCACCAGCAGTGACCTTCGCGACGTGGAGGATGCTGCCTTGAAGGGCGACAAGCGCGCACAGCTGGCCGTGAACATGTTGAACTACGACATCAAGAAGTTCGTCGGCGCCTATGCCGCCGCCATGGGCGGAGTGGATGTCCTCGTCTTCACGGCGGGCGTGGGAGAGAACAGCATCCCCACCCGGGCCGCGGTCTGCGAGGGGCTTGAGTTTCTGGGGATCAAGATCGATCCCGAAAAGAACGCCGTTCGCGGCAAGGAGGCGGACATCAGCGCCGCCGACTCCAGGGTGCGCGTCCTGGTGATCCCCACGAACGAGGAGCTCATGATCGCCCGCGACACGAAGCGCCTGGCCTTTTAGGGACACCCTGTGACGAGAGCCTGCGTCCGCTGCACGCCCTGTGGCGGACGCGCCGTTTGTCCGCCACTGTGGAAAGGAGGCCCTGGGACATGGCCCAAAAGAAGAACCAGCCGCTGCGCTGCCTGATCGCCCTGCCGCCCCGGGGCGACTGCGAATCCCGGACGGAGGAGAGCTGGCATCTGCCCATCGAGGAGGGGATCGACTTCGAGGGGCAGCATTTTGACGCGCCGGAGGGAGGGACGGCCCATGCCGCCGCTCAATGGCTTGAGCCCTTGCTCCTCTCCGTTTCCATCTCCGTCAGCGCGAAGGTCACGGCGCCCTGTGCGCGTTGTTTGAAGGAGACGGCCCTTGAAATATCGGACGTTTTGATGTATCTTTATTATTCGCGTGGGCTGGAATTGGGCCGGGACACGGAGCTTGCGTCCGATGACGGCTTTATGCCGGTGGAGGTCGATTACCTTGACCGCGTCTTGGACGTAGGGCCCCAGGTCGAGGAGAGCCTGTTGCTGCTCCTGCCGACGAAGGTCCTGTGCCGCGAGGACTGCGCGGGGCTGTGTCCGCGCTGTGGGGCCGACCTCAACGAGGGACGCTGTTCTTGCGTTGGGGGAGAAGGGGACCCGCGCCTTGAGGCCCTCCGCTTTTTCTCGGCGGACGAGAAGGCCTGAACCGTTCCCCTCCGGCACGGAGAAGTTTTGAGCCTTTAGAATATTATTGGTCGCTTAGGAGGTAGTAACATGGCAACACCGAAGAGAAAGACATCCCAC
>NZ_DBHLDX010000052.1:0-13370 GCF_057312375.1 Fretibacterium sp. | reverse complement strand
GTTCCAACTGGATGCTCAACGCCGCAATCGCCGTAAGGATAGCAAACAACACCCACGTCTGGTCCGCGCTGATAAAACTGGTCATTTTCTCCCCTCTGTACGTCGGTGGTGACACATCAACGACAAGAGGCAATCGGAACGCACATTCCCATCTCAGGCGATCGTCACGCCCTGCGCCTCAAGGTCCGCCAGGTTCTCGCGGTGCTTTTCAGCGTTCACGTACCCGACAGCGTCCGCCAGGAGTGTCACCCTGCGCCCGGCCTTCAGGAGGTCCAGCGCGCTCTCGCGCACGCAGAACTCGCTTGCGATGCCACAGACGACAACGCACTCTCCCGCGTCCTGCCCCACGGTCCGCCCCATCGCGTTCCGCGCCTCGAAGGCGGAGTACTCCTCCCGGCCATCGTCCGTGCCCTTATGGTAGACGTTCCCCTCTCCCGGCCGCTGTTCGGCGCGCTTCACGTCCCGCGTGAAGGCCTCGTGGATCGCGCTGCCGCGCTCGCCGGCAACGCAGTGTTCCGGCCACTGGCCGCCGTTTTCCCTGAAGCTGCAGTGCCCTTTTCCATGCCAGTCCGCCGAGTAGAGCACCCGAACGTCCGGGTGCGCGTTGATGTAGTCCACGGCGTTTCTCACCGCGTCCTCCGCGCCGCAGCAGGCCAGCGATCCGTCGATGAAGTCGTACTGACAATCCACCACCAGAAGCGTTTCCTTCGACATGCAGTTTTCCCCCTCCATATACAGTTCACAGGCAGCCGGACGCCTTATTTCCGCGTCCTCTCCCGCGCGCGGCGGGGACGGGAGCGAAACCCCCTGGGCGAGGGCTTGCGCTCCACGCTGACCCCCCGCGCCTCCGCGATCAGGTCCCTCAGCGCCGCTGCGCGCTCAAAGTCCAGGCGCTCCACGGCCTCCCACATGGCGCGCTCCATCTCCTTGACGGACATCTCAGGCTTCGCCGGGGCCGCCTCCCCCTCCTTCGCCCCGACGCCGTCCAGCCGGTAGGCCTCCAGGAGCTCTGGGGGCAGGAGCGTCGTGACCTCCTTCTCCACGCTGCGGGGAACGATGCCGTGTTTCTCGTTGAACGCCATCTGCAGCTCCCGTCGCCGCCGGGTCTCCTTCACGGCGCGGGCGATGCTCTCCGTTTCCACGTCCGCGTAGAGCAGCACCCTGCTGTCCACGTTCCGGGCCGCCCGCCCCATGATCTGAATCAGGGAGCGGTAGGAGCGCAGATACCCCTCGCGGTCCGCGTCCAGGATGGCCACCAGCGTCACCTCCGGCAGGTCCATCCCCTCCCGAAGCAGGTTGATGCCCACCAGCACCTGCACCTCGCCCACGCGCAGGCCGTGGATCAGCTCCGCCCGCTCAAAGGTGTTGAGCTCCGAATGAATGTACTTGACCTTGAATTTCAGCTCGCTCAGGTAGTCCGCCAGGTCCTCGGAGGAGCGCTTCGTCAACGTCAGGACCAGCGCCCGCTCTCCGCGCTCCGTCACGCCCCGCAGCCTCTCCACCAGGTCGTCCACCTGCGTTCGGGCCGGCAGGACCTCCACCGTCGGGTCCGGAACGCCCGTGGGCCGGATCACCTGCTCCACCACCTGAGAGGAGACCTCCACCTCGTAGTCCCCCGGCGTGGCGGACACGAACACGGCCTGGCGCATGTGCTCCTTGAATTCGTCCCACTGGAGGGGGCGATTGTCCAGGCAGGAGGGCAGGCGAAAACCGTTCTCCACCAGCACGGTCTTGCGCGCCCGGTCGCCGTTGAACATGCCCCGCACCTGGGGCAGCGTGATGTGCGACTCGTCCACGAACAGCAGAAAGTCCTCCGGGAAGAAGTCGATCAGCGTGCCCGGCGGCTCCCCATAGTTTCGCCCGTCCAGGTAGACCGAGTAGTTCTCGATTCCGGAGCAATACCCCACCTCCCCCAGCATCTCCATGTCGTAGCGCGTGCGCATCCGGATGCGCTCCGCCTCCAGGGGCTTGTTCGCCTCGTTGAAGCGCCTTTCCATCCGGTCCAGCTCCTCCTGGATCAGGGGGAGGGAGCGCGCGATGGCGTCCGTCTGAGTGACGTAGTGCTGCGCGGGGAAGATCGAAGCCTCCGGCGTATGTTCCACCGACGTCCCCCGCAAGGGGTCCACCTGGTCGATGCGCTCGATCTCGTCGTCGAAGAACGAGACGCGGATGCAGGTCTCGGCATAGGCCGGAAAGATCTCGATGGTGTCGCCTCGAACGCGGAACTTGCCCGGCTCGAGCGACGTGTCGTTGCGCTCGTAGTAGTTCTCCAGCAGGCGCTCCAGGAAGGTGCGGTGCTCCACGCGGTCCCCTTCCTTGAAGGAGAAGATGGCGTTTTCGTAGTTGTCGCGCTTGCCCAGACCGTAGATGCAGGAAACGCTCGCGACGACCAGCACGTCCCTCCGTTCGATCAGGGCCTTCGTTGCCGCCAGGCGCAGGCGCTCGATACGGTCGTTGATGGAGGCGTCCTTCTCGATGTAGGTGTCGCTCGACGGGATGTAGGCCTCCGGCTGGTAGTAATCGTAGTAGGAAACGAAATAGTGGACGGCGTTCTCCGGAAAGAACTGCTTGAACTCGCTGTAGAGCTGTGCTGCCAGCGTCTTGTTGTGCGCCAGGACGAGGGCCGGCCGGTTCGCCGCGGCGATGAGGTTGGCCATCGTAAAGGTCTTGCCGCTGCCCGTGACGCCCATCAGCGTCTGAAAGCGCTGTCCGGCATCGAGGCCGCGCCTCAGGGCCTCGATGGCCTCCGGTTGGTCGCCCGCCGGCGGCCACTCCGAGTGCAGGATAAAGTTTTTTTGTATCAAGGGAAGCCTCCTCCCAGCGGCCTTGCGCGCCGTCCGAGGACATCTTACAACAGAAGGGCGGGAAAAGATACCGTGCCTCCGGCGCGAGAATGGCCGCGAGGCACGGCGGTCACACGATTCGTGCATCCACCGTAAGCCCCTGTCCCGCTACCCGCGTTCTTCTTCCAGCGAAGCCGCTCCACAAAAATGCCCCCTCAAAGAGAGGGGGCGATGCAAGATTTCCCTTCAACCCAGGAGGCCGTCCTTCGGCAGACCGTCCACCCGGTTCTCCGGCAGAGGCGGCGTCAGGTCCCGTTCCTTTTCGGGGGCATCGTCCGGCGCCTTCGCGTCGCCATCCGCCGCGGGCTTCGAGTCCTCGGCCTTCTTCGCCGACCTGGGGGGCAGCTCGCCGCCCTCCATCAGGACGTCGAACTCCGACCGATCCAGGACCTCGCGCTCCAGGAGGATTCCGGCAATCCGGTCCATGAGGTCACGGTGCTCCTCAAGAATCGCGCGCGCCTTGTCGTAGCAGGAGTCGATGATCGCCTTAACCTCCTGGTCGATGGCGTAGGCGATCTCCTCGCTGTAGTTTCGCTCCTCGGAGATGTCCCGACCCAGGAAGATCTCCTCGTGCTTGTTGCCCAGCTTCACCAACCCCAGCCTCTCACTCATGCCCAGCTCCGTCACCATCTGACGGGCCGTCTGGGTGGAGCGCTCCAGGTCGTTGGCCGCGCCGCTCGTGACGTCGCCGAACACGAGCTCCTCCGCAACGCGTCCGCTGAGCAGGATGGCGATCCGGTTCAGGAGGTCGGATCTGGAGCGCAGGAAGCGGTCCTCCTCCGGCAGCTGCAACGTGTAGCCCAGTGCGGCGTGCCCACGCGGGATGATGGAGATCTTGTGCACCGGGTCGCTGTCCGGCAGGACCTTTGCGACGATGGCGTGCCCCACCTCGTGGTAGGCGATGATCTTCTTCTCCCGATCGCTGATGAGCCGGCTTCGCCGCTCAGGCCCCGCCATCACGCGCTCGATCCCCTCCTCAAGCTCCTCCATGTCGATGCGGTTCTTGTCGTGACGCGCCGCAAGCAGCGCCGCCTCGTTGATGAGGTTCGCCAGGTCCGCTCCCACGAAGCCGGGCGTCCGCCGCGCCAGGACGCCGGTGTCCACATCGTCCGAGAACTTCTTGCCCTTCATGTGGACCTTCAGGATCTCCTCGCGGCCGTTGACGTCCGGGCGGTCCACCACGATGTGACGGTCGAAGCGGCCGGGGCGCAGCAGCGCCGGATCCAGGATGTCAGGACGGTTCGTCGCCGCGATGAGGATGGTGCTGCTGGTGTCGTCGAAGCCGTCCAGCTCCACCAGGAGCTGGTTCAGCGTCTGCTCGCGCTCGTCGTGTCCTCCGCCCAGCCCCGCGCCCCGGTGGCGTCCCACCGCGTCCATCTCGTCGATGAAGATGAGGCAGGGTTGGTACTTCTTGGCCTGTTCAAAGAGGTCACGAACGCGCGCAGCGCCGACCCCCACGAACATCTCGACGAAGTCCGAGCCGCTGACGCTGAAGAAGGGGACGTTGGCCTCCCCCGCCGCAGCGCGGGCCAGGAGCGTCTTCCCCGTCCCGGGAGGGCCCAGCAGGAGCACGCCGCGTGGGACCTTGGCTCCCAGCCTCGTGAACTTCTCCGGCGACTTCAGGAACTGCACGACCTCCTGCAGCTCCTCCTTGGACTCCTCACAGCCCGCCACGTCCGCGAACGTCACCTTGGGGCGATTGTCCAGGAAGAGCTTCGCCTTGCTCTTGGCGAAGGAGACGACCTTCCCGCCGCCGCCCTGCATGTTGTAGAGGAAGAAGATCCACACGCCAACCAGGAGCAGCGTCGGGACGAGGGAGGACAGCATCGACGTCCACCAGGAGGTCTTCTGCGGCGCCTCCACCGTCACCACCACTCCGGCGCGGGACGCCCGGTCCGCAAGGCCGCTGACGTCCACGCCATAGGTCAGGAAGCGCTTCCCATCCTTCAGCTCACCCCGCAGGACGGCGGAGGAGGACTCCCCCGGCAGGGTGTTGTTCCGGATCTGAAGGATGCGGATGCGCCCTCCCTCCAGCTCCGTGAGGAATGAACTGTAGCTGATCTCGCTGTATTGCTTCTGGGCTTCCTCCGGCGTCATGAAGACGTTGACCAGGCTCACCACCAGCAGGATGAGGACCAGGTAAAGGCCCAGATTCTTAACCACTCGCCCCAAAACATCGCCCCTCTCACGGTCCCGCCCCAACCTCCAGGGGGGCCCACATCGACTGCTCCGGCCGCGGAACGCCCGCACCCTGAGGCGACCGACGGCAACGCTTTATTGTAACATTAAGGCCGCCGCAGTCAAAACAGGATATTGCGGATACGGTCGCGGCCCGCAGGGGTCACAGGGCCTCGACGCTGCGGATGTCCTTCAGGTGACGCCACTTGCCGGCACAGTCCAGCCCGTAGCCCACGACGAAGGCGTCCGGTATCTCAAAGCCGCAGTAATCGACCTTCACTGCCGTTTCCCGCCGCGCGCTCTTGTCCAGCAGGACGCAGGTCCTGAGGCTTGCCGGCCTGCGGGCCCGCAGGAGGTCCTGCAGGTAGGACAGCGTCAGCCCCGTGTCCACGATGTCCTCCACGATGAGCACGTCGATGCCCTCGACGCTGTTCTTCAGGTCGTGCAGAATGCGCACGACGCCGCTGCTCTTCGTCGCGTCCGCGTAGGAGGAGACCGACATGAAGTCGATGTGGACGTCCAGGTCGTCCGGCATCTCCCGCACCAGGTCCGTCAAAAAGAACACCGCTCCCGTCAAAATCCCCACGACGAGCAGCTCCCGCCTGCCCCCGTTGTCCAACGCGATCTCACGCGCCAGCTCCGCCACGCGCTCCGCGATCCTCTCCCGCGAGATCAGCACCTCGCCGAGCCTGTACTCCTTCGCCATCTGCAATCTTCTCCCGTAAAGTAATGATGAAAATCCGTGCCCAGGCTATTGACGGCACTCTGTCGGCACCGCCCAGCGGAGCCTGCCGCGTTCTCCCAGGACCGACGCGCCCCCGCCCCACTGAAAGACGAAAGGTCCTGCGCGCCCCATGAGGCGCGCCAGCTCCAGGCTTCGCCCCCTTGGAAGGGCCATAAGGCCCAGGCTGCGGCCCGCGGCGCGTAGCACCAGCGCCCGATCCCGCGGCGTGAGGGCTGCCGCCCCCGCCCGGTCCAGGGACAGGGACCCCGCCTCCTCCTCCAGCGTCAGCCCTGCCAGGAGCCTCGTCCCGCGGGCCTCTTCTTCGCCGCGCAGCTCCCGCATCTCCGCGCCAAAGGCGGCCAGGTGCTCCGCCGCCCGCGCGTTCACGCGCCGCGCCAGAAGGGGCATGAGCTCAAGCCGCAGGAAGTTCCGGGTGCAGCCCGCGTCCGCGTTCGTCCCGTCCTCGCGCCAGGCGATGCCCCGGACCTTCAGGATGCGGCGCAGAAGGTCACGGCCCATGTCGATCACCGGGCGGAACAGGAGGCCCCGCCGCTCCGGCATCCCCACGGCGCCCCGCACGCCCGCGCCTCGCAGCAGGTTGAAGAGCACCGTTTCGGCCAGGTCGTCGCGATTGTGCCCCAGGGCGACGCCCACGGCGCCGCAGACCTCCGCCATCTCGCGGAGCGCCTGGTAACGAAGTCGTCGTGCCGCGGCCTCAAGGGACTCCCCCCGCGCCCGTTCCCCTGGCACGTCCAGGGCCCGTTCCAGGAAGGGCACACCCCATCCCTCCGCCGCGTCCCGCACGAAGGCCGCGTCCACGTCGGCCTCCCCTCCCCGGATGCCGTGGTTCACGTGAGCGACGGTCAGAGGTCCGTCGTAAAAGGTCTTGAAGAGCCAGAGGAGGGCCATCGAGTCCCCCCCCCCCGACACGGCAGCAAGCACCCGACCTCTGCAGGGCAACCACCCCTGCCTCATCCCCGCCTCCAGGAAGGGCCCCGCGAGGGCGCGGAGGGAGAGGTCGTAGGGGATCGCCTTATGATCCCGCTCCCGCGCTCGTTCGGTCTCGCTCATGCGCTCCAGCGCACGGCGGCAGAGGGATGCGACGGCCCGTTCTTCCTCCGTCATCGCGCCCCGGCCGTTCCATAGAGCATCCGGTAAATCCTGAGGTTCGCTGAAACGCGCTGTACGTAGCCGCAGGTTTCGTCGAACTTCACGGCCTCGATCCAGCGGTCCAGGGGAAGGTCCTCCCCTCCGTTCTTCAGCCACTTGCGGGCGTTGCCCGACCCCGCGTTGTAGGCGGCCATCACCCACTCCACCCGCGGGAAAGAGCGCCCCAGCCACGCAAGGTGTGAGGTCCCCAGCCGGATGTTGTCGTTGACGTCCAGGAGGTCGTACTTCTCAAGCCCCGCCCGCTTCGCCTCACCCTTTGCCGTTCCGGGCATCAGCTGCATCAATCCCGTGGCGCCGGCGTGGC
The DNA here is from genome assembly GCF_057312375.1 of Fretibacterium sp. Lineage (NCBI taxonomy): Bacteria > Thermotogati > Synergistota > Synergistia > Synergistales > Aminobacteriaceae > Fretibacterium > Fretibacterium sp. The sequence continues at coordinate 6,151 of NZ_DBHLDX010000052.1, read as the reverse complement.
TCCGGGCGTCGGGACGGAAGGAGCTCTCCTGCCGCATGACGGCCCACACCAGGGCATCCTCCACGCTGTAGGCTTCGCAGGCCGCCTTCACCTGCGCCCGGAAGGGACGTGGGTAGAGGGCCTCCAAGTTGGAGCGATAGAGCGTCCTCCCCGACGTCAGGAGCGCCTCCAGGCGGCGGGCTTCGTTGTAGGACTCCTCAAGCCCCAGCCAGCGCGACAGCCTGAGCGCGCGATAGAGCTCCCGCGCCCCGGCCTTGGGCCTCGACAGCCTGAGCTTCGCGTAGAGGACGAACCCCCACCGTTCGAGCTCGGAGGGCTTCGTCGCCAGGGCAGGGTCTTCCCCGTCCACGATCTTCAGCGTTTCGCCCCCGCTCAGGAGGGCATAGATGGAGAGGGGGTATCGGCGCTCAAGCAGGGCCTGGGTTCGGTCGGCCCCGGCCTTGTTGCCCGACCGCCGCTCCGCGTCGGCGATCCAGTAGAGCAGGCGGGCCCGCCGCATGGGGCCGATGTTGGGGGCATCCGCCTGGCGCCAAAGTCGGACGGCCTCCGTGAGGTTACCCGCGGCCACGTTCTTCCACCCCCGCTCCCACAGGACGTTAAAGGTGTAGGGCGTGTCGGGGTAGGCGCTCAGGACCTTCGCCTCCAGGGCGTCCCGGTACTTCGCCTGGGACTTGTCCAGGAGGTCGCAAAGCGCGAGCAGGGCCCGCGCCTGGGGCTTGCCCCTGCGTTCCTTGATCACGCGCTCCAGAACGTCCATGGCCGCCTTCTTCTCGACCTTTCCCACATTTCCCGCAAGGGTCGCGATGCGCCGGACGGAGGGCTCCGCGTAGGCGTTGCCGCTGAGGGCCAGTCGACTCCAGAGGTCCAGGGCCTCGCCGCTGCGCTTCAGCCGGTACAGGGACCAGGCCCGGTAGTAGGCCGCCTTGCGCCCACCCGCCGCCGTCACGGGCACGGGCCTCAGTCGCTCCTCCGCGGCGGCGCTCTCCCCCGCCAGGTGCGCGTAGACGCCCAGCGCCACCCTGACGGCGTTGGACCAGGGCTTGGGCTGCTGCAGGAGGACCTGCGCGGCGTCCTTGTTTGAGGGTTGAAGCTCCAGGAGCTTCAGCGCCGACTCCGCTCGATTCTCCGACAGCTTGATCCGGTTCGACAGGGCATAAATCCGCCGCTCCTTCGTCTCGGCAGCCGCCAGCATGCGGGACAGCGCCTCTCCGATCTTCCGCTCGTCCCCGCCCTTCGCCAGGAGGCGGTACTGCGCGTAGGCCACGTAGTACTTCAGCTCCTGGGGAGCGCCCTTCCAAAGCTTCTCCGCCAACGCCAGGGCCTCCTGGTCCCGGTTCGCCCTCTCGTACCCCAGGAGGAGCGTCATATCGGCATAGGGCCTGATGGAGGCAGGGAACTTCCCCGCGTACTCCTCGAGGATCGCCACCGCGTCGGGCCAGCGATCCTGTATGCGGTAGGCGTTGGCCATCAGGGCAGCATCCTGCGGAGACCTCTCGTCCATGGAGGCGTAGAGCGCCTCCATCTCCTTCCACGCCCGCTTCCAGAAGAGGTCCTGCATCGTGGCCGCCCCGGCCGGGACAGCGGACAGCAGCACAGCAGCCAAGAGCGCCAGAGCGGCGCATCGCTCAACGACAAAGCGCTTCTTCAGCATTGAATTCTCCTGTTCTTCCATGATATTAATTGCATTGATTGTCGATCACGGGAGCGGCGGAAGGTACAGGACCTGCCGAACCCAGCTCGGCCACTCCAGATCGAGTTCCCCCCCGCAGGTCAGGGCAAAGGCCGCACCGCCGCTTCCGGTGATGCCCCAGGCGAGGGCCCCCGCGCCCTCAAAGAGGGCGAAGAGCTCGCGATACTGACCGTGGGCCTCCACGAGGGGCAGCGCGAAGTCGTTGGGCAGGAGCCCAGGGCGCCCGTTTGCCCTCAGGGCGCTCAGGATACCCTCCGCTTCCCTCCGCGCGGAGCCCTCGTCCTTCGGGTAGCCGCCGTCTAGGGCGGCGTCCAGGGCGGCGTAGGCGTTCTCCGTCCCCACCTCCCAGGAGGGAAAGGCGATCACGCCGCTAAGGCGCGGGGGAGCGAGGGGCTCCAGATGGTCTCCCGTCCCGGCGACCAGGGCCATGGGGGCGCCGGAAAACAGAAAGGGCACGTCCGCCCCCGTGCGGCGCGCCACCTCCTCCCAGGGGCCCGAAGCGTCTTTGGACGCCAGCCACTGCAGCAGGGCCGCCGCGTTGCCGCTCCCTCCTCCAAGGCCCGCACCGGGGAAGAGGCTCTTCAGGACCTCGACCCGGAGGGGGGGGACCTGCACTCCGGCCTCCCGCGCCAACCGCAGGGCCCGCGCCACGACGTTCTCTCCCGTCAGGCGAAGGTCCATCCCCCGGACCTCCACGCGGTCCTCCGCTCCCGCAGGCAGGGCTTCGACCCTGAGCGCTTCTCCCGACGGGATGCGGAGGAAGATCGAGAGCAGGTCGTGGTATCCGTCGGGACGACGGCCCGTCACCCTCAGCGAGAGGTTCAGCTTTGCAAAGGCGGGCAGCACGAAGCGCACGCGCTCACTTCCTTTCAATATTGATCATCATGATGGAGATGAACGAGGCGGTGCTCCCAGGACAGCCCGTCGCGCGAAGACATCTCAAGGCCAAAAAATCAAGGGCCGCCGCAGGGCAAACGTCCCATGCGGCGGCCCCCCACGGCCCCTGCGGGGCTATCGCGTGATGGCCTCCCGCGCCTCCCGCGCCCTCTCCACAATCTCCTCGCGGTCCAGCGTCGGGAACTCCCCGTTGCGGAAGCTCCACTTCCCGTTCACCATCGTGCCCACGACGTCGGCAGAGCTCCCGGCGTAGACGATGTACGCCGCCAGGTTCTCCTCGTTGGCTCCAACGTAGTGGGGCTGGTCCAGGTCCACCAGCACCAGGTCCGCCATCCAGCCCTCGCGGATCATGCCCTTCTGGGCGAAGCCGAAGGCCCTGGCTCCCTCGTAAGTCACCATGCGCAGCGCGTCAAGGGCCGAAACGCACATGGGGTCGTGGTTCACCCCCTTGTGCAGCAGCGCGGCGGTCCGCATCTCCTCCCACATATCCAGGCGGTTGTTGCTGGAGGCTCCGTCCGTGCCGAGCGCCACAGGCGTGCCCTTCTCCAGCCACGCGGCAAGGGGCATCACCCCGCTGCCCAGCTTCAGGTTGCTGCCGGGGCAATGAACCAGCGTCACGCGGGAGAGGTCCACCTCCGTCGCCGGGTCCAGCCACACGGCGTGGGCCAGGACGGCCTGAGGCGCGTCCGACAGTCCCACGTCCCGCAGGTAGTCGGCAGGCTCCCTCTTGAGCTCCTGCCGCAGGTAGTTAAGCTCCCACTCCGTTTCCAGGAAGTGCAGGTGCACTCCCAGGCCGTGCTCGCGAGCCGCCTGAAAGATCCTCCGCATGTCGTCAAGGGGGACGGTGTATGGGGCGTGGGGGCCCAGCTGGACGGTGATCAGGCCCTCCCTCCCGTGCCAGTGTTCCGCCAGGTCGAGGCCCTCCTGGAGGGAGCGGTCGAGCTTACCCGCCTCCCCCTTCACGATCCCCCGGCACAGGGCCGCCCGCATCCGGGCCTGAAGGGCGACCTCCGCCACGCGGTCCATCTCGAAGTACATGTCGGCAAAACAGGTGGTCCCCCCCGCCAGCATCTCCAGGACAGCCGAGGCGGTCCCCCAGTAGATGAAGTCCGAGGTCAGCTTCGCCTCCACGGGCCAGACCTTCTTCTCCAGCCACTCCATCAGGGGGGCCTCCTCGCCCAGACCGCGCAGGAGGACCATGGCGGCGTGAGTGTGCGCGTTGACGAACCCCGGCAGCACCGCCATGCGACCGTGCCCCGAAACGATCTTGTCGGCGCCGGGCAGCCTCTCATCGAGCCCCAGGATGGAAACGATCCTCCCCTTGGATACGAGGAGGTGTCCCCGCGTCGCCTGCTTTCGCCCGCCATCCAACATCAGCACGTCCTTGAACAACGTCGCCATAAGCCGTCCCTCCTCAGGCTATTCCTGCCAGCTCTTCATGTACTCGACCTGCTCCTCCGTCATCTGGTCGATCGTGACGCCGATGGCGGCCAGCTTGGACTCCATCACGGCGCGGTCCGTTTCGATGGGCACGGGGTACAGGCCCGGCTCCATCTTGTGCGTGTAGACGTAGAGCGCCGCCTCCAACTGGAGCGCGAAGCTGAGGTCCATGATCTCGATGGGGTGCCCGTCCGCACAGGCCAGGTTCGTCAGTCGGCCCTCGCCCAGCAGGTTGATGCGGCGGCCATCCTTCATCACGTAGGTGTCGATGTTGTCGCGCAGCTGCTCCATGTGATCGGCCAGGGCGCCGAGGTCCGGCTTGCTGATCTCCACGTCGAAGTGCCCCGCGTTACCCAGCACGACGCCGTTCTTCATCCTCATGAAGTGCTCCTTGCGCAGGACGTGGATGTTGCCGGTGAGCGTCATGAAGACGTCGCCCAGGGGGGCGGCCTCCTCCATGCTCATCACCTGGAAGCCGTCCATCAGCGCCTCGCAGGCGCGGTGGGGGTCCACCTCCGTGACGATGACGCGGGCACCCAGGCCTGCGGCCCGCATGGCGCAGCCGCGCCCGCACCAGCCGTAGCCGGCCACCACCACCGTCTTGCCGGCCACCACCATGTTCGTGGTGCGGATGAAGCCGTCCCACACGGACTGGCCCGTGCCGTAGCGGTTGTCGAAGAGGTACTTGCTCAGCGCGTCGTTCACCGCGATGACGGGGAACTTCAGCACGCCCTCGTCTCGCATAGCGCGGAGGCGCTTCACCCCGGAGGTGGTCTCCTCAGAGGCTCCCAGGATGCCTGGGATCAGCTTCGGCAGCTCCTTGTGGATCGTCGCCACCAGGTCGGCCCCGTCGTCGATGATGACGTTGGGCTTGTAGCCCAGGACCGTGCGCACGTAGTCGAAGTACTCCCTCGTGCTCATCCCGCGGTGGCTGTAGACGTGCACCCCCTTCTCCGCCAGGGCCGCGCAGATGTCGTCCTGAGTGGACAGCGGGTTGCTGCCGCATGCGGCCACCGTGGCCCCCAGGTGTGCCAGCGTCAGGAGCAGGTTGGCGGTCTTCGCCTCCAGGTGAAGGCAGGCTGCGATCGTCGCCCCCTTGAAGGGCTGCGCGTCCTTATACTTGTTGTACAAGAATTGAAGGGAGGGCATGTACTGCCACGCCCACACGATCTTCTTCCACCCGTGCTCCGCCAGACTGAGATCCGCGACCTTAAAGTTCTCCAAAACGATACCTCCAAAAAGTTTGATTGTCCTGCAGTGTTAACTCGATGCGACCAAACGGCTTTCAGATCGTGGGTGGGAATGGTTCCCCGCCCGCGTCGAAGCGGTAGGGAGGTCGGAAGACGCCCCGTTCCGTGACGATGGCCGTGACGTTCGCCGCCGGCGTCACGTCGAAGGCCGGGTTCCAGACCCGAACGCTCTCCGGGATATGGGAGCCGCCCGGCAGGGCCCGCACCTCATCCTCCGCTCGCTCCTCGATGGGGATGGCTGCGCCGTCCGCCGCCGAGAGGTCGAAGGTGCTCCAGGGCGCCGCGACGTAGAAGGGGATATGGTGCGCCGCCGCCAGCACGGAGAGCCCGTAGGTGCCGATCTTGTTCGCCGTGTCGCCGTTGGCGGCGATGCAGTCCGCCCCCACGATCACCGCATCGACGGCGCCGCTCCGCATCAGCGCCCCCGCCATGCCGTCCGTGATGAGCGTCACGTCAAAGCCCTCCCGCGCCAGCTCCCACGCGGTCAGGCGAGCGCCCTGAAGCAGGGGGCGCGTTTCGTCCGCGTAGACTTGGACGGCCTTCCCCGCCTCGCGGGCGGATCGGATCACCCCCAGCGCCGTCCCGTGCCCACCCGTCGCCAGGGCCCCGGCATTGCAGTGGGTCAGCACTCGGACGTCCTGGGGCAGGAGCGCCGCCCCCAGCGCCCCCATCCTGCGGCACCCTGCCACGTCCTCTGCGTGGATGGCCCGCGCCTCCGTCAGCAGGGCCTCCGCCAGGCGGGGCCCCTCCAGATCAGGACACGCCTCAAGTCGTCGACGCACCCTGTCCAGCGCCGTAAAGAGGTTCACCGCCGTGGGGCGCGTCCGCGCGAGGCGGAGGAGGGCCGCCCGTACGGCTCCCTGACCCTCCGGCG
>NZ_DBHLDX010000051.1:0-13443 GCF_057312375.1 Fretibacterium sp. | reverse complement strand
CCAGACGGGGGGCCCGATGCAGGGGCTCAGCGCCGTCGCGGACCCCGCGAGCCGTAAGGTCGTGGTGGTGGGGGACCGGGGAAACATCGACCAGGCCGCCAAGATCGTGAAGGAGCTGGACGTGGACTCCAAGGTGGGGGACTTCCACGTCTACAAGCTGAAGAACATCGACGCCACGGCGGCGGCCGAGCAACTGAGCAAGGTGCTGGCGGCATCCTCCCTGCTGCAGCCGAACCAGGAGGGCAAGTACCCCGCCACGGTGGTGCCGGACCTCACTACCAACAGCCTGATCTTCGCGGCCACCCAGAAGCAGTACGAGGCCCTGACGGGGGTGCTGGACGCCATCGACGTCCAGGCCAAGCAGGTGCTGCTGCGTGGCTTCATCGCGGAGATCAACGTCACGAACCTGGACCGGGCCGGCGTGGACTGGAACATCCTGGGCGGCCAGATCTGGGACAACGTCATGCTGGGCGGCATGGGCCAGCTGGGCGAAGGGGCCGTCCCCTCCCAGTTCGCGCAGTGGTTCAGCGAGCTCTCGAAGAAGGAGGAGCTGGTGGAGCGCAACGGCTCCACCTACTCCGTGAAAAACTATAAGCCCCTCGCGCTGATCTATGCCTCCATCGAGATGCTGAAGAAGTACGACGCCGTAAACGTCCTCTCCGTGCCGCGCCTGATGTGTACGGACAACAAGGAGAGCTCCTTCCAGGTGGGACAGGTGATCCCCGTCCTGAAGGCCAGCACCTCCGAGCTGTCGAACCCCAACGCCACCCAGCAGAGCTACGACTACAAGGACACGGGCCTGACGCTCACCGTGACGCCCCACATCCGAAGCGGCAACGTGGTGGCGCTCGACATCAAGCAGACGACGGAGGACGTGCTGACGGCCACGGGGTCCGTGACGCCCGTGACGGCGAAGCGGGAGGTGCACACCTCGGTGGTGGTGGCGAACGGGGAGACCGTAATCCTGGGGGGCATGATCAAGGAGACGGAGCGGGCCCTCAGGCGGCGCGTGCCGGGCCTGTCCTACATCCCCCTGATTGGCAGCCTGTTCCAGAAGGTCTCGAAGGAGAAGGAGAAGGTGGACTTCGTCATCTTCCTGACGCCCCAGATCATCTCGAACCCCGAGGAGATGCGGGGCGCGACGCTCCGGGCCTCCGGCCTCACGGACGCCTTTGCCTCAGCAGACGTCACCAACGGGGATGCGAAGGTCTTCCCGTCCGGCGCGCGGCCTTTGCTGGCGAGCATGGACGTGAACCCCATCGAGCGCGAGGTCGATCGCCGCTTCCAGGAGCTCTATCACGAGAGCGTCCGAAAGAGCAGGAGGCAGTAGCGATGCCCGAACGCCTGAGGAGCGTGGACGTCCGGGCCCTGGGAGAGGACCCGGAGGCCACCGCCCTCCCCGTCAGCGGGGACGCGCCGCTGCCGCCCCTGCCGGACGCAAAGGAAGTCTCCGAGCTCCTGCCGGAGGGGATGGGCCTTGACGTGCTGCGCCAGGGCGGCGTGGTCCCCCTTCGCATCGACGACGGCGTGCTGATCGTGGGAGCGTCGTCCCTGGACGCCTGGCCGAAGGCTCAGGTGCTGGCCACGGCCCTGGGGCGTCCCGTGGAGATCGAGCTGCGCACGGAGTCGGAGGTGAGCGAGCTCCTGCGCAAGCTCTACGACCTTCGCAGCGTGGCCGCGGACGAGGCGGCGCGGAAGATGGAGGGCATCGACGACATCGAGGACCTGAGCCGGGAGGACGTGTTGAGCGACTCGGTGGACGTGCCGGTCATCCGTCTGGTGAACGGCCTCTTCGTGGACGCGCTGCGCCAGCGCGCCACGGACATCCACGTGGAACCCTACGAGGACGACGTCCTGATCCGCTTTCGCATCGACGGCGTGCTGCAGGACCGCCTGCGCCTGCCGCGCACGCACCAGGCCCCGCTGACGAGCCGCATCAAGGTCATGGCCAAGATGGACATCGCGGAGCACATGACGCCCCAGGACGGCCGGATCGGCATCACTCTGGGGGACAGGGCGGTGGACGTCCGGGTGGGGCTCGTGCCGACGCAGTACGGCGAGCGGATGGCCATGCGCCTTCTGGACAAGGGACACGGGCTCCTGACGCTGGAGGACCTGGGCATGGAGAGGGAGGAGCGCGAGACGATGGAGGCCCTGATCCACCGCCCCCACGGCATGATCCTCTTTACCGGCCCCACGGGGTCGGGAAAGTCCACGAGCCTCTACGCTATCCTTCAGGCCCTGGCCCGGCCGGAGGTGAACATCATCACGGTGGAGGACCCCGTGGAGTACGCCCTGCCGGGAGTGGCGCAGATTCAGGTGAACGAGAAGGCCGGCGTGACCTTCGCCTCCGCCCTGCGCTCCATCCTGCGGCAGGACCCGGACATCGTGATGATCGGGGAGATGCGCGACTTCGAGACGGCCCACATCGGCGTCCAGGCCTCCCTGACGGGGCACCTGGTGCTCTCGACGCTCCACACGAACGACTCCATCGGTGCCATCATTCGCCTGGTGGACATGGGCATTGAGCCCTACCTGGCCGCCAACTGCATGATCGGAGCGGTGGCCCAGCGCCTGGCGCGCCGCCTCTGTCCCCACTGCATGAGGGAGGTGGCCCCGCCGGCGGCCATGGCCCGTCAGGGGTTGAAGCGGGCGTTTGAGCCCGTGGGCTGCTCCGAGTGCCACAACACGGGCTACAAGGGGCGCATCGGCCTCTACGAGCAGTTCGTGGTGGACGAGGCGGTGCAGGAGGCCTTCGTGGCCGGCGCGACGGCCTCCAGGCTGCGGGAGATCGCACGGGAGGGCGGCTTCCGCACCCTGTGGGAGATCGGGCTCTCCGCCGTCGAGGCGGGGCGGACCTCGCCGGACGAGCTGATTCGCGTGGCGGGGGAGGAGTGACATGCCCCACTTCACCTATTCGGGTTACGACGCGCGGGGGAAGCAGACCAGGGGGACGGTGGAGGCCTCCTCCTCCATGCAGGCGGTGGAGCGTCTGACGGAGCGCGGCGTGGTGGTGGTGGACGTCGCGGCGGCGACGGAGAGGAAGCGCGGCGGACGCCCGAAGCTCCTGTCCCTCGACGCACACATCTTCTTCTGCCGCAGCCTGGCGTCCTACCTCAAGTCCGGCCTGCCCTTGGCGGACTCCCTGAGAATCATGGCGAAGCAGGCGCGGGACAGGCGCATGGGCCCGGCGCTGGAGAAGCTCCTTGCCGAGGTGGAGGGCGGGCGGAAGTTTCACACGGCCCTGGCCGAGAGCGGCGCCTTCCGCGAGAGTCTGTGGCGCGTGGCGGAGTCCGGCGAGCAGAGCGGCTCCCTCATCTCCGTGCTGGAGGAGGCTGCGGAGCAGTTCAAGCTGGAGGACGGCCTGGTGCGCAAGATTCGCGGCGCGATGACGTACCCCATCGTGATGGCGGTGGTGGGGGTCGGCGTCGTCACCTTCATGCTGACCTACGTGGTGCCGAAGATCTCGTCCCTGTTCGAGGACATGCACCAGACGCTGCCCCTGCCGACCCGCATCCTGATCGGCCTGTCCTCCTTCATCATCAACTGGGGCGTCTGGGTCCTGGTGGGGCTCCTGCTGCTGTTCCTGTGGATGAAACGGCGCGGGAAGAAGATCGCGATCCCCTTCATGCGGGGCATCAACGAACAGCTGACGCTGGCGCTCGTGACCTCGCACATCAGCACGCTCTTGCGCTCCGGAATCCCCCTGGTTCAAGCGCTGCGGATGGCCTCTTCGATGGACCCCAGGGCCAAGCGCTGGCTGGACTGCGCGGAGATGGTCAAGGCGGGGCACCGCTTCGACAGGGCCCTTGAGAAGACGGGCTTCCCGGAGGAGATCGTGGCGGTGGTCCGGGTGGGGGAGATGGGCGGCGAGCTGTCCCAGGCGCTCTCGAACGTTTCCGGCCAGTGCCGGGAGATCGCCCAGAGCCGGATGGAGCGCCTCTCGACGCTCATGGAGCCCATGATGGTGCTGCTTTTGGGCGTTTCCGTGGGTTTCATCGTCCTGGCGATTCTGACGCCGGTGTTCGACCTGGCGGGCATCGTAAAGTAGCGAAAATTAACGCTCCCGCATGTTGATTTGGCGCGGGCGCGCTTTGGGAGGAACGTGAGATGAGCAAGACGAAGTACGGTTTACACATGGCCCGTCGGCGCGGCTTCACGCTGATCGAGATCATGGTGGTGGTGGTGATCCTCGGCCTTCTGGCGGCTCTGGTGGTGCCGCGCATCGGCCCCCAGGTGGCGGAGGCCCAGCGCACGATGGCCCGGTCGCAGATCAAGAGCTTCGAGGAGGCCCTTGAGATGTACCGAATGCACAACGGCTTCTACCCCTCCACGCAGCAGGGGCTGGACGCGCTGGTGAAGGCGCCCACCATCTCCCCCGTGCCGAAGCACTACATCGAGGGCGGGTACTTGAAGAAGGTACCGGACGACCCCTGGGGCAACCCCTACATCTACCGCAACCGAAACGGGCGCATCCAGATCGTCAGCACAGGCCCGGACGGCGAGGAGGGCGGTGAGGGCGAGGGCGCGGACGTCACGAACGATGACTGATTTCCCGCCCTTCGGGGAGGTGCGGCGGCCCGGCTTCACGCTGATCGAGATTATGATCGTGATCACGATCGTGGGGCTCATGGCCGCCGTCTTGGTACCACGCATCTCTTTTTACTACGAGCCTCCCTCGGCGCTGCTGCAGCGCAGCGTGGAGGAGGCGGGGGACCTGGCCCTGTCCGGGGTGTCCATCCGCTTCGTGCTGAAGCCGGAGGAGCGCTCTAGGCGCGGCCGCATCGACGTGGAGGCGCTGGTCCGTCAGGCCCCGGACAGCCGGGACCTCAGCGTCTTCCTGGGCACGGCCAGGGCGCGGGAGGGCGTGTTGGCCTGGAGCCCCGTGAAGCTGGCCTACCCGCCGGCGGGAGAGGGCTGGAGCATGGAGCCGGAGGTCGTCTACTTCTACACGGACGGCTCCTGCACGCCGGCCCGGATATCCTGGGCGGACCCAGGGACGGCGGAGAGCGCAGCGGAACGCTTCCTCCTGACCGTGACGGGCTACTGCGCCCCGGTGCCCCGGCGGGACCGCTGACGGCCGTGCCAGAGACCTCCGACGGATGAGCCCGTCCGGGGGATACGATGTCGTTCGAACGACCGCCGGACGGAAGGTGCCGGCGCAAAGGGGCCGATGGGGCGACGTGCCCCATCGGCCCTTTACCTTTGTGCTTCGGGGCGCGGGGACCGATCAGGTCAGGGCGCCCGTGTGCTTCGGCTGGAAGAGCAGCCCCGCGAGGCAGCAGGCGATGGAGACTGCCGTGCCGCTCAGGATTGGGTCCACGGGCAGGTCCAGGAGGAGGACGGCCGCGACCGCCGATGGGCCCAGAACGATCGCAGCCACGATGAAGGGCGGACGAATGTGCCCCTTCAGCATCAGGGCGCAGGTCATGGGGGCGAACACCACTGCCCCCCGCAGGCCCATGGAGAGGAAGCCCAGGTCGTTCAGCTTGCTGTCGTGGGCGAGGACGGCCAGCGCCGCCCCGACGACGAGGATCCCCACGATGGTGAGGCGCGTCGCCAGGAGCTCCTTCGAGGCGGTGTCGATGCACTTCGTGGCGCGCCGGTACAGGTCCTCCACCAGGATGGTAGCCATGCCCAGCGACAGCCCCGCCCCGCCGCCGATCACCGTGATCAGGAGCGTCCCCAGCACGGCGCCGGCCATCAGCGGCGGCATGTGGTCCATGGCGAAGGCCGGCAGCACGTGCAGCGTGCTGGCCAGGACCGGAAGGTCGGGGATGGCCTGTCCTGCGGCGGCGAGCGCCTCCACCTCCGCCTGGGTGATGTAGTGGGCGCGCACCGAAAGCCCCATGAGGATGCCCGCGGCTCCGAGGATGGGGATCAGGAGGGCGCTGATCAGCACGCCCCTGCGCGCCGCCGCGTCGGTCCTGGCGCTCCAGACGGCCTGGGCGTAGGTCTGGGTGGAGAGGACCCCAACGATGAGGGACAGGCAGGAGCCCATGTCCGTGGGGAGGCCGCGGGCAGTAAGGCTGGCGAAGCGCTGCGCCAGGTCCCCTCCGTCCGCCACGTTGGGGACGTTGGCGGCGGCGCGCTGGACCATCCCCAGGGGAGTGCCCGCCAGGAGGTTCGAGAGCGTCTTCGAAAGTCCGGTAAGCCCGCCCTCGAAGCGCAGCACCAGTACGATGCCGGCCATAAAGGCCAGGTAGAGGAGGGCCACCTTCACCACGCCGCCCATGCCCGCCCCCCAGGCGCCGCCGAACACGACGTAACAGCCCATCACGGCCACGGTCAGGACGGCGGCCCACGCCATGGAGAGGTTGGGGAACAGGATCGTGAAGATACCGATGCAGGCGATGATCTGCGACAGCACGGTGATGAAGATGCCCACGGCGCTCAGCACGGTTCCGATGCTCTCCGCCGTTCCGCCGTACTCCTTCGAGATGACCTGCAGCTCCGTCACGCAGCCGCTGGCCCGGAGGGCGCGGACGTAGCCCAGGGCCATGAGGAGGCATCCCAGAGCCGACCCCAGGGTGAACCACCAGGCCGTCAGGCCGTAATAGAAGGCCATCTGCGCAGAGCCAATCGTGGACTGAGCGCTGACGAGGCTCCCCATCAGCGCGCCGCAGACCAGTGCGGGCCCCGCCTGGCCGCCGCCGGTCAGAAAGTCTGTTTCATTCTTCACCCTCCTGCCCGACCAGACCCCCACGCCGACGATCAGCGCCAGCACCAGCACGATCCCCAGCCCCATCTGAAATTCCATGAGATCAATCCCCCCTGCCGCAGCGGCGGCTCTGAAATGACTTGTGGTCCTGCATCCCGCGCCCTCTCACCGGCTTGCCGCCCTTCGCGGTCATGGCGCAGGAAATCCGCGCCTGTGGTCCTCTTCGCAGTCTTTATCCACTTCGTCGAGGGCGCTCTCGAAGGCGGGAGGCCCCTTCCGGAGGCACGCCGCGTCGGCGAGGCGGGCCGTCAGCGCCCCCAGGCGCTCCGTCAGCGTGTCCAGGGAGTAGGCGAGCTTCAGGCAGGCGAGGAGCATCAGGTCCTCCTGAGCCGTCCCGCGGGCGGGGTCCCCGCAGGCGTCTTGGAGCAGGGCCTGCACGCGGGAGAGTGTCGCGTCGTCCAGCGGGGTCTTGATGGTGTAGGTCCTCTTTCCGACGGTCAGGGGCACGTTCCTTGGCGCCTTCACGACCGTCAGCCCCGCTGCTGTTCCATCACGAGTTCGATGAGGCGGTCGTTCAGGGTCTGGAGCTTCGCCTCGATCTCCGTGCCGCTGCGCTCCACGTGTGCGGACTCATCCGCCGCCTCCTCGAGGGCCCGCGCCATCTCCTGGCGGACGCGGACGCACTCCTCGTCGCGCTCGGCGACGCAGGCGCTGAGGCGGGCCACCTCACGCCGCAGGTCGTCCCTCTCGTCGATCAACGTTTCGATCTGCTCCGCGAGGCGATCCACAAGGTTCTCAATGTTCCTCAGTTCCATCCGTACAACCACTCCTCCTCCGCACGGTACGGCCCTGCCGGGCCGGAGGCTCGACAGGGCCGGGATGACTTACCGTATATTGTACCCTTTCCGCGCCAGGGTGTCCCGCACCTTCCGGTGGATGGACTCCACTTCCTCGTCCTTCAGGGTGCGGTCGGGGGCGCGGTAGTTCAGCGAGTAGGCCATGCTGACGAGGCCGTCGGGCACGCCCTTTCCCGCGTAGACGTCGAAGAGGCGAAGCGTTTCCAGGATGTCGCCCCCCGCCTCGTGGGCGGCCTCGCGGACGTCCGCAGCCACCTCGTCCTGGTCGCGCCCCGCCGGCACGAACATGGAGATGTCGCGCAGGGAGGCGGGGAAGGGGCTGCCGGGCTTGTAGCGTGGCTTGCGCAGCACCTCGAGGGGCGCCAGGTCCAGCTCGAAGAGGCAGACCGGCCCCGTCACGTCCAGTTCTTGCTCCAGGGCCGGCTTCAGGCGGGCCAGCCAGCCGATCCGCCTCTCCCCTTCCGGCGTGACGGCCCGAACCTCGGCCGTCTGCCCGGAGTGGGCGAAGGGCTCGCGGCCCCGCACGAAGCGCGGCGTCAGCCCCCGGCCCAGGAGCAGCGCCTCGACGTCCGCCCGGACGCTGTAGAAGTCCTCCTCCTGCCCCTTCCATGGCGTGCGGGGGTCCGTGCCGTTGAAGGCCAGCCCCGCCACGCGGTCGATCTCCACATGCTCCGCCGCGCCGGGCGCGGTCCTCAGGAAGGCGCGTCCCTGCTCGAACGTCCGTACCGCGCCGCGCCAGCCGGAGGCCAGGGTCGTCCGAAGCCCCATAAGCAGCCCCGGCACGAGGGTGGTGCGCATGGCGATCTGGTCGCGGCTGATCGGGTTGGCCAGCGTCAAGGGGTGCGCCCGCAGGTCCTCGTCCGGCAGGTGCAGCCGGGCCGGAAAGTCCTCGGGCAGGAAGCTGTAGGTCATGACCTCGGTGTAGCCGCGCGCCACGAGGGTGCTGCGCAGGGCGGCGGCCAGGCTGGTGGGAGAGCCCACCTCCGCGCGGACGGGCATCTCGCCCGGCAGGCGGCCCGGCTCGTCGTTGTAGCCCCGGAATCGGCCAACCTCCTCGATGAGGTCCTCCTCGATGGAAACGTCCGGCCTCCAGCTCGGCGGCAGGAAGGTCCGGGCGTCCTCCGTTCCGCCGCAGCGCGCGATGCCGAAGCCCTCGAGGATCTCCTGGGCCCCGTCCATGTCGTCGAAGGACAGGTAGACGGAGAGCTTTCGCCGCGTCAGGGTCACGGGCTTCGGGGCGGGGAGGGCGTTCTCGGCGGACAGCGGACGGCAGCTCACGTCCGCTCCGCACCAGTCGCGCAGGAGGGACAGTGCCGCGGAGAGGGCCGTCGCGGAGAGGGTGGGGTCCACCGTGCGGGAGAAGCGGAAGGCGGCCTCCGAGGCGATGCCGAGGCGACGGGCCGTGTGCCCCACCCGCACGGGGGAGAAGCAGGCGCTCTCCACCACGATCGTTCGGGTGTCCGCCGCGATGCCGGTCTGCTTCCCTCCCATCACGCCGGCCAGGGCGATGGGGGTCCCGCCGCTCGTGATGAGCATGTCGCGCTCCGTCAGGAGGCGCTCCTTGTCGTCCAGGGTCGTCATGCGCTCGCCCTCGCGGGCGGCGCGCACCGTGATCTCCCGCTCCGGCAGCGTGTTGAGGTCGAAGGCATGGAGGGGCTGTCCCAGCGCCAGCATGACGTAGTTCGTGGCGTCCACGGCGTTGGTGAGAGGCCTCATGCCCATGTGGCTCAGGTCGATCCGCGCCGTCAGGGGCGACGGCCCGATCCCGGCGCCTGTGGCCAGCCCCAGGCGGTAGCACAGGCAGCCCCGGTCCGGCAGGGAGATGGCGCCGAACCGTTCCGTCCAGTCCTCCTCCTGCTTCAGGGGCGCCATCCACGCGGGCGTCCTGAGCGTCGCGCCGGGGAAGAGCCCCTTCAGCTCCCTGGCCAGACCGAGGAGGCTCAGGAGGTCACCGCGGTTCGGGGTGACGGAAACGTCGAGCACCGTGTCCCCCAGGTGGTAGAGGGCCTCCGCCGGGACGCCCACGGGGGCATCCGGGGGCAGGATCAGGAGCCCTTCGGGGGAGTCCACGTCCGGCAGGCCCAGCTCCTCGGCGGAGAGCATCATCCCCGCGCTGTCCACGCCGAAGAAGTCGCGCATGCCGAGCTCCGTGCCGTCGGGCAGGATGGAGCCGGGGGGCGCGTAGAACACCAGGTCCCCCTGCTTCATGTTCACGGCGCTTGTGATGCAGAGGGACTGCCGTCCATCGCCGGCGTCCAGACGGGCGACCGAGAGGCGGTCCTGAGTCGGGTGCTTCTCGAGGGAGGCGATCCGCGCCGTCACGACGCCCCTCATGGCCCCCGCCGTGCGCCGCAGGCCCTCGACCTCCGCGCCGGAGAGCGTCAGGCGCTCCGCGGCCTCCTCCGGCGAAACGCCGACGTCGATAAAGTCCTTCAACAGCTCCCAGGATACGAGCATCAGGCATCCCTCCCCGACAGGAAATAGGAAACGTTGCCGTCAAAGAGCAGGCGCAGGTCGGCAATGCCGTACTTCAGCATGGCCATGCGGTCCAGCCCCAGGCCGAAGGCGAAGCCGTTGTAGCGCTCCGGGTCGATGCCTCCGGCCCGCACCACCTCCGGATGGACCATGCCCATGCCGCCGGCCTCGAGCCATCCCGTGCCCTTGCACACGCGGCAGTGGGAGTCGCGCCCGCCGCACACCACGCACTCGATGTCGAGCTCCATCGAGGGCTCCGTGAAGGGGAAGTAGCTGGCGCGGAAGCGGTTCTTCAGAGTACGGCCAAAGAAGGCGTTCACCGCCGCCCCGATCGTCCCCTTCAGGACCGCGAAGGACACGTCTCGGTCGATCAGGAGGCCCTCCATCTGGTTGAACATGGGGGAGTGGGTCGGGTCGTTGTCCCGGCGGTAGACCTTGCCGGGGCAGACGATGCGCAGGGGAGCGCCGTACTTCAGCATGGACCGCACCTGGACGGGCGAGGTGTGGGTGCGCAGCAGCGTGCCGTCCGGGAAGTAGAACGTGTCCTGCATGTCGCGGGCCGGGTGCCAGGAGGGCATGTTCAGGCAGTCGAAGTTGTAGTGCTCCTCCTCCTTCTCCGGACCCAGGGCCACGGAGTAGCCCAGGCCCACCATGATCTCCGCCATCTCGTACATGGTTTGAAGCACGGGGTGAAACGCCCCCGCCGGGCGGCCGCGGGAGGGCAGCGTCACGTCGATGCGTTCTCCCGCCTCCTGCGCCTCGTTCTCCGCGTCGCGCAGCTGGCGCCTGCGGGAGGAGAGCTTCTCCTCCATCTCGTCGCGGAGGGCGTTCAGGTCCTGTCCCGCCGCGGGCCTCTCCTCTGCGGAGAGCTTGCCAAGGGAGCGCAGGAGCGCCGTCAGGGCGCCCTTCTTGCCCATGCAGCGCACGCGGACCTCCTCGAGCGCCTCCGTCGTGGAGGCGTCGGCCAGCTCCCGTTCAAAGGAGGCGCGCACCTCCTGCATACCCTTCATCAATTCGTCGTTCACAATATCTCAGCCTCTTCCGGAACGCCGGCCCCATTCAGGACGGCACAAAACGAAAAGGGGCCCCCGTCGTGCCTGCGACGGGGAACCCCAGGGACAGCCTTTAAAAAGTCGGGGCCGCGATCGCCCCAAGCCGCGGCGACGGCCTACCTGAGGGCGGACTTTGCCTGCCCCACGAGGGAGCGGAAGGCCTCCATGTCGTGAATGGCCAGCTCGGACAGCATCTTGCGGTTCATGACGACTCCGGCCCGCTTCAGCCCGTTCATGAAGACGCTGTAGCTCATGCCCTCGGAGCGCACAGCGGCACTGATGCGGGTGATCCACAGGCGACGGTAGTCGCGCTTCTTGCGCTTGCGGTCGTTGTAGGCTCGGGACAGGGCGGCGAGGTAGGCCTCCCGCGCGCGGCGGTAGGCGTGCTTGTGCTGCCCCCAGTACCCCTTCGTGACGGTAAAAAGCTTCTTCCTCTTCTTGTTGCTGATCGACGCACCCTTAACGCGCATTTGTCATCAATCCTTTCAAACGGACAAGAACAGCGGGACGTCCCTAGTAGGGGAGCAGGTGGTTCATCTGCTCCATCAGCGTTTCCGTGACGTAGCCCGTCTTGCGCAGGGTACGCAGGCGCTTGGCTCCCTTGTGGACCATGATGTGGGAGCGGCCGGACTTGCGATAGGCCAGCTTGCCGGTCGCCGTGCGGAAAAAGCGCTTCTTTGCACCGGAGTGCGACTTCAGTTTCATCTTAGGCATCAGAACATTCTCCTCACTCGTAGGACTGTCTTTCGAGGCCGCGGCGCGCCTTTTGGCGGCCGATGATCAGGCCTCGGCGGCTTCGGCCGACTCTGGAGCGGGCTTCTTTGCCTCCGCAGCGCCCTTGGCGCCCGCCTTGGCCGAAGCTTGGGGCGTGGGCGTCACCAGGATACGCATGTAGCGCCCCTCCATCTTTGGGGAGTCCTCACACTTGCCCAGTTCACCGCACTCCGCGATGACCCGGTTCAAGACGTCCTCGCCGCGGTTGAGAAAGGCCATCTCACGCCCTCGGAAGAACACGGAAACCTTGACGCGATGTCCCCCTGCAAGGAAGTTCTGGATGGCCTTCATCTTGAAGTCGAAGTCGTGCTCGTCGATCTTCGGGCGCATCTTGATTTCCTTCAGGGCCTGGACCTTCTGCTTCTTCCTGGCGTCCTTCTCCTTCTTCTGCAGCTGGTAGCGATACTTGCCGTAGTCCATGATACGACACACGGGCGGCTTCGCCTGCGGGGCCACCTCCACCAGGTCCAGCATCTTCTCCTCGGCCATACGTATGGCCTCACGAGTGTCCGTCTGCCCCACCTTGACCCCGTTCTCGTCTATCAGCAGCACGTTTGGCGCTGTGATCTCCTCGTTGACACGCGGCGCGTCCTCATCCGTTCTGGGCAATATGAGCCTCACCTCCACTGTGATCGTTCCGCCCGACGCAGCCCATAAAAAACGGGGGACAAGCGTCAGCCCATCTCCCGTTGAAATCCGCCTCCGGCTCGCGCCGGTTGAAAAGCGTTCTTCGCAGCCCGCCAGCGGTCCGCCGGGCGGACGCCGAACAGGCGAGAGGGGCCAACCTCTGCTTCGCACGAAATTCGTCCTGCAACTATAGCACAGTCCGCGCCAAAGGACAAGGGGGTGGGCGCGGAAGCCCAAACTAGAAACGCAAATGAATTGTAATCCGAGCTGTTTTTTCAAACACTACCTGCTTCTGCTAGAATAGGTCATGAAAAACCAATTGGAGAGAGGTGACAGACGGTGAACGAAAGACTTCAGACTCTGCCCATAGGCATCCAGAGCTTCGAGATGCTGCGCCGGGAGGGGCTTCTCTATGTGGACAAGACCCATCGGCTGCAGAAAATCATCTCAAGCGGGAGACGGTACTTCCTGTCCCGCCCTCGGCGGTTCGGCAAGTCGCTGACGCTCTCGACGCTTGACGCCCTGTTCAGTGGCAAGGCGGAGCTGTTCCGCGGCCTTGCCGTCGAGGCGTGGGCCGCAGAGCAGGCGGAACATCCCGCGCCCGTGCTGCGGCTCGACATGAGCATGATAAATGTCAGGGACATCGATCAGTTTGAAGAGTCCCTTAACAGCGCGTTGATCTGGAGGGCGGAAGATGCAGGCGTGACGCTCTCCAGTCAGCAGCCCAGCGATAAGTTTCAAGAGCTTATCCGGGCCCTCTACAAGCAGGGCGGGCCTGTGGTCGTCCTGATCGACGAGTACGACAAGCCCATCCTGGACAAGATCGGGAACCTGGAGGCGGCGGAGGCCATGCGCGAGGCGCTCCGCACCCTCTACACCGTCCTCAAGGGCTGCGACGAGTACCTCCGCTTCGTCATGCTGACCGGCATCTCCAAGTTCACGAGGACCGGCGTCTTCTCCGCCATGAACAACCTGCGGGACATCTCCATGGTGGAGG
>NZ_DBHLDX010000050.1:0-13471 GCF_057312375.1 Fretibacterium sp. | reverse complement strand
TCTTAAAAACCTTGCCCGTGGATTTTTGGTCTAAAAACCCATTGACTCAGAGTCTTAAGATTGATAGTCTTTAAAGATGCTCTTTAAAATAATACGTGTTGAGGCTCCTTATTTTTGATTGAATCATTACTGATAAAACGAATAAGGGTTCAAAAAGCGTTTGCGTGATGGTTGATTTGGATTGTTTGTGCTTTGCTGAAGCACTTTTAAGAGTTTTTGGGACCACTTTTTTAAGGAGGCAACAATTTTGAAAGCTATGTCCAAGATCATGAGAATCCTGGCGATTCTATCCGTTTTTGTCGCACTTCCCGCCTTCGGCAGGACCATGAAGGAGAGCATCCAGCAGGCGGTCCTCTCCCATCCGGACGTCCAGGGCGCATGGCATGCCTTCCGTGCCTCGGAGGAGGAGCAGGAGGCCGCACGGGGCGGCTACCGTCCCAGGATCGACCTCTCCGCCTCGGTGGGCTGGGAGAACCTCGGCGGTTCGGGATACGACGGCCGGGACCAACACAACTACTTCCGCGAGGGCGCCTACCTCACGCTCAGCCAGATGCTCTACGACGGCGGGCTGACGCGGAGCCAGGTCAAGAAGTTCGGCTACGCCAAGAACGCCAAGTACTACGATCTGCGGGCCTCGATGGAGAAGATCGCCCTGCTGGCCTTCCGCAGCCATGACGACGTCAACCGCTACCGGGAGATGATCCGTCTGGCGAAACAGAACCTCGAGCGTCACGAGGAGATCATGAAGCTGGTTCAATCCCGCTCCCGCGCGGGGCTTGAGAGCTCCGCCAACATGGAGGTCGTCAAGGGGCGTGTGGCCCTGGCCCGCGTCAACCTGATCACCGAGGAGGGCAACCTTCACGACGCGTCCACCCAATACCTCCGTACCGTTGGCGAGATGCCCGATGAGGAGATGGAGTGGGGCGGGATCGATCTGAAGCGTCCCGATTCTCCGGAGGAGGCGCTGCGCCTCGGCATGCTTTCGAGTCCTCGCCAGAATGGCGTGGCCCAGAGCGTGCAGTCCACCCGCCTCGCCCTTGAGGAACAGAAGGCCAAGCTGTCTCCCCGAGTTGAACTCCGCGGCGGCCTGAACCTGGAGAATGACACCGACGGAACAAAAGGCCGCAAGGACAAGTCGATGATCGAGCTCGTCATCCGCTACAACCTCTACAACGGAGGCACGGACGAGGCCACGATCCGCCGGTTCGTGGAGCTTTACAAGCAGTCCGAGGAGATATTGAAGGAGACGGAGCGCGAGGTCACCCAGGCTCTTCTGGTCGCCTACAACGACATCGACACTTTCCACAAGCAGTTGGAGCATCTGGATCAGCACCAGAAGTCCGCCGAGGCCATGGAGGCCGCCTACCGGAAGCAGTTCGAGGTGGGGCGTCGCAGCCTTCTCGACCTCCTGGATGCGCAGAACGAGTCCTTCCAGGCCAAGCGAGCCTACATCAACGCCCTCTTCAGCTACGAGGGGGCCAAAGCCAGTTACCTTCATGAAGTGGGGGGGCTCGTCGCGGCCTACCAGATCGTGCGCAAGGATGTTCCCAGCCTGGAGGAAGTCGGCATCCAAAAGGCCGACACAAAGGCGGGCAAAAAGTCCGCGGCTAAAAAATAACCATGTCCCCTCTTGAGGCCTCGCAGGGAAACGAGGGGCAATTCGACCCCGGACAGGGCACGGAAAGAGGCGGTCCGCTGACGTTTTGTCTGCTCAAAATCGCTTCGATGCACGGCCTGTCGGTCTCCGTCGACAGGCTGCTCTCGGGCCTTCCTCTGGAGAACGATTGGCTTGTCCCTTCTTGCGTAGATCGCGCAGCGGCCCGCGCCGGAATGACCAGCCGCGTCGTCCGTGCTCCGTTGCAAAGGCTCAATACGGCTTTGGCCCCTTTGATCCTCGTCCTTGAGGGCAATGGGGCTTGTTTGTTGCTCTCCGCCGACCTCAAGGGGGGGACGGCACAGGTCCTCTTCCCCGAACTCGATCAGGGGGAGGCCACCGTCCCTCTCAAGGAGCTGGAGGCGCGCTACTCGGGATACGCCTTCTACGTCAAACCGGTCTTTCGTTTCGACGAGCGCGCCCCGTCCTACCACGGAGATAAGGGCAGCAACTGGTTTTGGAGCTCCATCTCCGAGAACCGCGCCATCTACCGGGACGTCATCGCAGCCTCGGCCATCTCCAACGTCTTCGCCCTGGCGATGCCGCTCTTCACGATGAACGTCTACAACAGGATCGTCCCGAACCGGGCTATGGACTCCCTGTGGGTCACCGCCATCGGGGTCCTGATCATGATCGCGGCGGACTACCTGCTGAACGCAACCCGGAGCCGTCTCGTGGACAACGCGGCGGCGAGGACGAACGCCCGGCTCTCTGCCCTGCTGATGGAGCAGATCCTGGCGCTGAAGGCGGCGGACCGGCCTCCCTCGGTGGGGTCCTTCGCCAACGTCATCCAGGGGTTCGAGTCGGTGCGCAACTTCATCTCCTCGGCCACCCTGTTCGCCTACGTCGATCTGCCCTTTTCCCTCTTCTTTCTGGCGGTCATCGCGATCATCGCCTGGCCCCTCGCGATCCCGCTGGCGGTCGGCTCGCTGCTGATCCTGCTTCACGCCGCCCTGATCCAGGGGACCATGAGGGATCTCGCGGAGACCACGAACCGGGCAAGCGCCTTGAAGAATGCCACGCTCATCGAAAGCCTGGTGGGGATGGAGACCGTGAAGTCCCAGGGAGCCGAGTCGCACGTCCAGATGCGCTGGGAGCGTGCGGTCTCGTTCCTGGAGCTGACCAACACCCGCCTCCGGCTGCTGTCGGGCTCCGTCATCAACGGAATCCAGTGGGTGCAGCAGTCGGTATCCGTGATCACCATGGTGGTGGGGGTCTATCTGGTCGTGAGCAACAACCTGAGCATGGGCGCCCTCATCGCGGTCTCCATGCTTTCGTCCCGCTGCATCGCGCCCGTCGGCAAGGCGGCGGGGCTGATGATGCAGTACCACTCCGCCTCCCGATCCCTGGCCGCCCTCGACGACATCATGCGCAAGGAGACGGAGCGTCCGGCCGAGGCGGCTTTTCTCAGCCGCCCGAGGCTCGCGGGCGACCTGGAGCTTCAGGGGGTGACCTTCACCTACCCGGGACAGGAGCGGCCCGCACTCTCCGGGGTCTCCTTCCGCATTGCGCGGGGGGAGCGGGTGGCGCTGGTCGGGCGGGTGGGGTCCGGAAAGAGCACGGTCGGCAAGCTGATCCTGGGGCTTCATCGTCCGCAGGAGGGGACCGTCCTCCTGGACGGGGCAGACATCCGCTCCATCGACCCCGCGGAGATCCGGCGCAACGTGGCCTCCGTCCCCCAGGACGTCATCCTCTTCTTCGGAACGTTGAAGGAGAACCTGCTGTTCGGCAACCCTCCGCGCACCGACGTCGAGATCCTCAGGGCCGCGGAGGCTGCGGGGGTCGACCGCTTCGCCAACCTGCACCCTCGCGGGTTCGACATGCAGGTCGGGGAGCGCGGGGAGTTCCTGTCCTCCGGCCAGCGCCAGACCATAGCCGTTGCCAGGGCCCTTCTGAAGCAGGCGCCGGTCCTGCTGCTGGACGAGCCGACGGCCTCCATGGACAACGCGACCGAAGACCACGTGCGGAGCCGTCTCTCCTCTTTCGTGGACGGGCGGACCCTGCTTTTGGTCACGCACCGAACGGCTCTCCTGGACCTGGTGGATCGAATCATCGTCCTGGACGAGGGAAGGGTGGCCGCAGACGGCCCCAAGGAGCAGATTTTGAGCGCACTCTACCGCTCCAAGGCAAAGCCTGCGAAGATCGAGGGGGGGGTCGCGAGTGCTTGAGCCCATGGACAAAAAAGGATTTGAGCGCGTCGGGGACCTGGTGGAGGGGATGGAGCGCTACAGCAGGAAGGCCACAGGGGGGCTTGCGGCCCGCCTCGCCGCTCCCGGTGCGGTCCGCACCTCCGACAACTGGACCGTCGACAGCGCCTGGGCCTTCGAGGAACAAAACCCCGCGAAGGGCCGCGGGATCATCTACGCCATCGCCGTAACCCTGATAGCCCTCCTGGTCTGGGCGGGCATCGCCCCCATCGACGAGGTCGTGAGCGGCACCGGCAAGGCCGTGGCGCCTTCGGGGACCCAGCCCGTGCAGTCCGTGGACGGCGGGGTGGTCGAGGCCATTCTGGTGAAGGAGGCCGAGCGGGTGGAGAAGGGCACGGTTCTGCTGCGCCTGGACCCCGTGCGGGTGGACTCGATGCTCGGCCAGCAGCAGGTCAAGCTGCTGACCCTTCGGGTCAGGGCGGCCCGTCTGGAGGCACTGAGCTCAGGGACCCCGTTTGTGGTCTCCGAGGACCTGCTCCAGGCCATCCCCGATATCGTGGCCAGCGAGCGCAAGCTCTACGAGACGAGCCTTCAGGAGATCGCCTCCCGGATGAGCGTCATCCGGGACCAGAACCGGCAGCGTCAGCAGGAGCTGGCGGACGCCAGCGCACGGTATTCCCACGCCAATCAATCCTACAGCCTGGCGGAGCAGGAGCTGGAGATAACGCGGCCCCTTCTGGAGAGCGGTGCCGTCCCCAAGCTGGAGGTCATGCGGCTGGAGAAGGCCGCGGCCCAGGCCCGGGCCGACCGGAGCCAGGCGAGCGCCCAGATCTCGCGCATCAAGGCCTCCATCCAGGAGGGAGAGGGGCAGCTCAAGGAGTTGGAGTTCCGTTCCCAGGCGCAGTGGAGGAACCAGCTCAGCGAAACGCTGGGTGAGATGGAGGGGCTGGCCGAGGGCAACCGCGCCCTGTCGGACCGCATCGTCCACTCCGAGGTCCGGTCCCCCATAGCGGGTACGGTGAAGCGGCTGGCCGTCAACTCGACGGGGGCCGTCATCATGCCGGGCGGATTGGTGGCGGAGATCGTCCCGGACGAACAGACGCTGTTCGTCGAGGCGCAGCTCTCCCCAAAGGACCGGGCGTTCATCCGGCCCGGGCAGGAGGCGGTGGTGAAGTTCACGGCCTACGAGTACGCCGTCTACGGGGGCATCGACGGGACGATCGACTCGATAACACCGGACACGATCACGGACGAGAGGGGCAACACCTACTACCGTGGCCGCGTACGGATTGGCAAGAGCGACTTCGGCAAGGACCTTCCCATCCTCCCGGGCATGGTCGCCCAGGTGGACATCAAGACGGGCAAGAGGACGATCCTGAGCTATCTGCTCCGGCCGCTCCTTCGTGCGAAATCCAGTGCTCTCAGAGAGAGGTAACGGACGATTTTTGGGATGATAAAAATCGCCTCTCCAGGGCCTGTTCCCGGAGGGGCTGGTTCTTTATAGAAACGCCGCTCCGCCGGAGGGGCTGGGCATCGACGGCAAACGCAAAACGAAAGAGCGCAGGAGATGTGCACGCCGTCAAGGTGGATGCAAAGCTGGAAATTCTGGGGCTGTCGCCCCGTTTTCAAAAATTTTTTAGGAGGTATTCCATGGCACAGACGATGTTGGCAGTGAAAGTACTGCGGGTGGAGGGGGTGGCGTTCGTCCGCCGACCGAACGGTTCTCTTGTCCCCATCAAGGAGGGGGACGTGCTTCACCAGGGGGACGTTTTGGTCACCCAGGCGGGAAGCGTCTACTTCGAAGGCCCCGACGGCGACGTCTTCGGAATCCCGCCGCACCGTTCGTTCGCACTGACGCCCCAGAACCTGGCGCCGCGCCCATCGGACGGGGCACCGGAGGACGTTCCGGACGCTTTGACGGCGTCCGGCGAGGAAAGTGCCGACGGGGTCGAGTCCAACCTGGGCGGCTTCGGGGCCTTCCAGGCCTACCGAAAGGATTACCTGCAGGACACGCGCTTCTTCGACCAGGGAAATCTGGGCCTCGACGTCAACGAGGTCTTCAAGTTCTCCAGCCGCCACACGGCGAACCCCCGCATCGCCTACACGTTCGACCTGGACCGCGTCAAGTTCCCGCTGTACGGAGTGGAGATCGACTACCCCCAGGCCGGGCGTCCGGACAGCTATCTGCCGAACCATCCCCGTGACCAGTTCACCGACGTCCCTCCGGTGACGCCGAGGCCTGAGCCTACCCCGCAGCCTGAGCCCACCCCTCAGCCTCAGCCCGCCCCACAGCCGCAGCCCAACCCCCAGCCGGAGCCTCAGCCTGCCCCGCAGCCGGAGCCTCAACCACAGCCCGCTCCCCAGCCGAAACCGCAGCCCAATCCCAGTACCCCAGGTACCCCCGGTGGCCCCGGTGGGACGACCCCTCCCCCGCCTCCGCCCGGCCCCAACACGCCCCCCACGGCGACCCCCGACACCAACCAGGTCTCCGAGGACGGGCCCGCGGTGACGGGCAGCGTGATCACGAACGACACGGACCCCGACGGCGACACGCTGACGGTGGTCGGGGTCGTCGCGGGCACCCACCCCTCGGCCGACAGCAACGTGGGGTCGAACGTGCCGGGCGCGTTCGGCACCATTAAGATCAATGCGGACGGCAGCTACACCTACACACCAAACTCGAGCGACCCGGTCGTGAACGGACTGACCCCGGGACAGACGTTGACGGACACCTTCACCTACACGGTTTCGGACGGGCACGGCGGCACCGCCACCACCACCGTCACCATCACCATCAACGGCGCCAACGAGCCTCCCGTAGCGAACCCGGACCGAAACACCGTGACGGAGGACACCACGACGACCGCCACCGGCAACGTCATCAACGCCGTAAGCGCCGGCGATCGGACCGACACGGACCCCGACGGAGGGACGCTGTCGGTGGTCGGCGTCGTCGCGGGCACCGTGGCCCCCAATGGGACGCCGCCCACGGGCAACGTCGGCGGTGCGGGGGTCACCGGCGACTACGGCACCGTCGTCATCAACGCCGACGGCAGCTACACCTATACCCTCGACAACACCAAGCCCGAGGTTCAGGCCCTGGCAGTGGGAGAGACCAAGGAGGACGTCTTCACCTACACGGTCTCCGACGGTCAAGGCGGCGTGAAGCACACCACGCTCACCATCACCATAAACGGCGCCAACGACACGCCGGACATCACGGTGCGCGCGGGGGACAGTGACCGGGCGAACCTGACGGAGAACGGTACCCCCCTGACCTCAAACGGAACCCTGTCCCTGGCCGACGTGGACACCCACGATGTCGTGACGGTGGCCAAGACGGGCGTATCGGTCAACACGGGTGAGAGCACCTACACGGGCCCGCTGCCCGCCGGGCTTACCGAGGGGGAGCTCCTGAAGATGTTCAACGTGGCCGGTGGGCTGACCAACACGCAAACCAGCGAGGCGAACGTGATCCGGTGGACCTTCGACTCCAGCAAGGCGGACCTGCCGCCGGAGCTTGAGGCCTTCAAGTTCATCCCCAAGGACAAGACGCTCACTCTCGACTACACTGTGAAGGCCACGGACCCCCACAGTGCCTCGGACACGCAGGTGGTGAAGATCGTTATCACGGGGACCGACCAGACGGGACAGCTGGGCACCAACGTCATCAAGGCGACGAACGAGGACAACGGCGTCACCGGCAACGCCCTCACCGACGGAACCGGCTTCGTCCAGGACCCCGACACGGGCGAGTCCGTGACGGTCCAGAGCTTTACGATCGACGGCATGGCGGGGACGTATGCCGTGGGGATCCCCGTCAACGTCACCAACGCCGAGGGTCAGACCATCGGCTCCTTCACCCTGAACGCCAACGGCTCCTACTCCTTCACGCCCACGGCCAACTACAGCGGCCCGGTGCCACAGATCACCTACAAGGCGACCATCCCCGGCGTGACGCCCAATCCCGCTCTCGACACGCGCACGCTGACCCTCACCGTCAAGCCGGTGTCCGACACACCGGGGCTCACGGCCTCGTCTAAGGACGTCCTGGAGGACAACACCGTGGCGCTGGGCCTGAAGGCCCCGACCATCACGGACAAGACGGACCTGACGGGCAGCGCGGACAACCACGACAACCCCGAGCGCCTGGGCGCCATCACGCTCTCCGACATCCCCGCGGGCGCAAAGGTCTTCAATGGCGGAACGCTCCTGAACCCCACCGGCGGCGTCCTCAAGATCGTCCTCACCGACGACCCGAACTATCACGTGGCCGGCGCCGCCGCGACGCCGGGAGTCATCTCCATGACCAAGGCCCAGTACGAGGCCCTGACGATCACCCCGCCCGCGGACAGCCACGAGGACATCGACATCAAGGTCTCGGTGACCGAGTATGAGGTGGACAACGCCGGAAACGTGCTTCCGGGCGTGCCCGGCGCGACCTCCGAGACGAACGCCCACGTGGAGGTCAAGGCCGTGACGGACGACGTGGACCTGACGTGGAACGAGGCAGCCGTCGGTGCCCTGGGAACGGACGTCGCCGCCCTCGCGGGAGGCGCCAACGGAACGCTGACCCTGAAGGTCAACGAGGACACTAACTACAACCTGAAGAACCTCCTGAAGGGCAGCTTCGGGGACCTGGACGGCAGTGAGACGCGTTGGTTCGTCATCAAGAACCCCACCGCCACCCCCATCGTCGTCAACGGCACTACCGTCAACGCCGGCGGGTCCATCAAGGTCGAGGCCCCCAACCTGAGCAATTCCGAGACCGGTTTTCCGGACATCAACATCAGGGGCGGGGCAAACTTCAGCGGCACCCTGAACGGCATTACCGTGTCGCTCGTGGCGCAGGACAAGGACTCGGACTCCAGTCTCAACTCCATGCTGACGCCCGACCCCAACGCGGCCTCATTCATGACGGGCACGGCCGACAACCTTGCGGTCAGCAAGGTGGACACGTTGACCCTGAACCTGCGCATCCCGCCGGTGGCGGGCGACGTCAAGCCCACCGCATCGGCCCAGATGGTCGAGGACGCGGGGCGCACAGGGACGAGCGGCGCGAAGTTCTTGGAGAACATCGCGCTGTCGGACACCGACGGCAGCGAGACGATCACCGGCATGACCATCACCGAGATCCCCGCGGGCTGGGTGCTCAAGGATCACAATGGGCACCCCATCTCTGCAGGGCACTCCGTCGATATGGCCCACCGTGACGAATACACCGCCGTGGCCCCCGCACACTCCAGCAAAGACGAAGTCATCAAGGTCGCCGTGTCGACCAAGGACACGTCCACCGGATTCAACGACGTCACGGGCACCAAGGTCGTGAACGTCACGGTCAAGGTCACTCCCGTGGCGGAGAAGATCGGGATGGACACCGATGGTGACGGCACCCCCGACCTGACGATGACGACGGGCAAGGTCTACAGCGGCGAAACGCAGGAGGATCAGGCCTTTGACCTCAACTCCGAGGGGTTCAACCTCAAGGCGGGCTGGGCCAATCAGGATGCCGACGGCAGCGAGAAGACCTACGCGCTGCTGAGCCCGGAGATCTGGGACCCCAAGGCCAACGCCGGCGCCGGCGGCTTCGTCACGGCGGCCGGGTCCAAGTTCACGTGGACCGGCGGCTCGGGGACGTTCGACGGGACCACGGGGGTCAAGGTCCCTGTAGAGGCGCTCGACTCCGTCAAGTTCACCGCCCCCCCGAACGCCGCCGGTGCCTTCCGGATCAAGGTGGAGGCCCACACGGTCGATACGGATCCGGACGGCGGCGCTGTCGACACCGCTACGTCCGGCGAGGCGTGGCTGAGGAACGTCCTGGTCAAGCCCCTGGCGGACGAGGTCACCCTCTCGGCCACTCAGGCCAAGGGGCAGGAGGACACGCCCATCGACCTGACGGGCAAGATCGTCCCCACCAGCCAGGACCCGAACGAGACCTTCAGGGTCACCCTGACGGGCATTCCCGATAGGGCCAAAATCCTCTATGACAACGTCGAGCAGACCGTCACGGGCGGGAGCCTGACCATAGAGAACTTCGACAGGACGAAGCAGCTCTCGATTCAGCCGCCCGAAAACAGCAATGAGGACATCACCCTCAAGGTCAGCGCGGTGAGCGTGGACACCATCACGGTCCCGAAGTTCGACGCTTCGGGCAACCTCACCGGACAGACCGAGACGTTCACGCACGTCAACCCCGTCGCCAAGGAGCTCGACCTTCATATTGACGTCAAGGGCGTGGCCGACGCTGCGACGCTCGTCGCCGTGCCTCTGGCGACGACAGAGGAGGCCGCCGAGGCCAACGGCGGCAAGATCGCCCTGAAGGACGCCTTCCAGACCGTAGACCTGACGGACGCCGACCGCTCTGAGACCCTCTCGCTGGTCGTCTCCGGGCTCGCCGACGGGTTCGACATGACCGGGGCCGAGTTCCTGGGCGGGACGGGGACGGGACGGGAGTGGCTCATCGCCAAGGACAGCCTCGACAGCGGCGCCGCGGGTGTGGTGGTGCCGAAGAACTACAGTGGGACGCTGAACTTCACGACGCGGGCCGTCACCGTGGAGGACGACGGCAACGCCAACCCCAACGCCGCGACGGCCAACGTGACCATCCAGGTGACCCCGACCCCGGAGGCGTCCATGAACCTCACGGCCTCCGGCAAGGAGGACGTCCCAGCGAAACTCGACTTCTCCGTCCGGCACCAGAACGGCGACACCGACGAGACGATCCAGGCCGTCTGGATCAAGGCCTCGGACGTCGACGACCCAAGCCATAAGGTCACCCTGACGCTGGGCGCGGCCGGCCCCGCTCTCACCGCAACGGATGGCTGGTACAAGATCGAAAACGCCGATCTGAACAACATCTACGCCAAGGGACCGGCGAACCTGGGCGACGCGGAGGTCCGCTTCGGCGTCAAGTACACGGTGGGCGACGCCCCGGCGGACGGGAGCCTGCCCATGGCGACCAAGCAGTTCGACGGCGACTACACCCTGAAGCTGGCCCCCGTGACGGACGAGACCAGCTCCTCCGTTGCCACCATCGCGGAAGGAACCGGGACGATGACGGTCAACGGGACGACGGGCCTCACGATCACCAAGGTTGGCAGTAACAGCCAGGCCACCTTCTCGGTCGACGTCAAGGTGGACCAGAAGGCGGACCCGAAGGCCGGCGGCGTGGCGGACACGGACGGCAGCGAGAAGCTGTCGTACCTCATCGTGGACAACGTGCCCAACGGCGTCAGCATCAAGGGCGGCTTCCTGGTGGGCGCGGGCACGCCGGAGCCGGGCGATGTGACCGGCGGCGCCTTCCCGGTCAACCGCTGGATGGTCGAGGTCCCGGAGGGCGAGAGCGCCTTTGCGGGCGGGACCCTCACCAAGACCCTGGAGTTCACTCTGGACAACTCGGGCGGGATCTTCAACAACTCTCAGCGAACCTACACGATGAAGGCGACGGCCTTCAGCAAGGACGGCACGGCCCTCGAGCTGGAGCAGTCCCAGACGTCGTGGGTTCTGAATACGAATATCACAGCGGCCGGAAACTCGAACTACATTCCCCCGACCCTGGAGGCCACAAAGAAGGATTTCGCGGCGACGGAGGACCAGCCGATCACCCTGAACGACCTGATCGGCGTCAAGGTTCTGGCGACCGGCAACGACCGCGCAGGGACCTACGTCATCACCCTCAAGGGCTTGGATCCCCGGATCGAGGTGGAGGGGATGACCAGAACCCAGGTCGCGGACGATCATGGCGTGATGCGGGACGCCTGGACCGCCTCGGCTCAGGGGGCCGGCGACCTGGCAAGCGCTGATGCTAGCGTGCAAGCCCTTCTGCAGCGGGTCACGCTGAAGCTGCCCCAGGACTGGAACTCCAACAAGGCCCCTGGCGATGCCCTGGACATCAAGTTCGACGCGGACATTCGCGGCTACACCGTCGCCAGCAACGCCTCAGACGAAACGACCTACGGCCATGCCGACCTGAAGAACATCGAGCCGACGGGCGTCACCCCCGTGACGGACCCGATGACGATGACGGTCGCGGCCCCGGGCGTGGCCGAGGGGGCTCCGGTGCCCATCACCATCGACCTGGCGAACACGGCCGACGGCGCCAATACGACGATCGTCGACGGCAAGATGTACGTCCAGATCGCCGAGCCCGCCAACGGAACCGGGGGCACACTGGAGTACCAGGGCACCACCATCACCCAGACGAACGTCAGCGGTGTTGCGGGGCTGGCCGACGGCAAGTATTACGTGCTGGAGGGCGTGAGCGTCGGCGGCGCTCAGGGCAGCGGCACCGTGTCGCTCACCTACAGGCCGGAGACGCACGCCTCGGGCGACTTCACGGTCAAGGCCCACGTCGTCTCGCAGGAGGCGAACGCAGCAAGCACCGTGACAAGCACGGCTGCGCAGACCGTGCACGTCGGCGCCGTCAACAGCGGCTACGACCTCCAGATCGCCTCCGCCAGGGGGGCCGAGGACACGCGGGTGCAGATCCAGGTTGAGGGCACGGGGCTGAACGACAAGGACGGGTCGGAGGCGGTCGTCGCGGCCAAGCTGGAGCACGTCCCGAACGACTACAAGGTCTTCGTCGGGGCCGATGCGGCCAGCGCTCAGGAGGCTCAGAACGTGGGTGACGGCACCTGGGGCATCCCCCTGACGGAGGGGAAGCTGCCCGCCTACATCGCCGTCGAGGCGCCGAAGAACTTCAGCGGCACCGCCTCGGGCATCACGCTGACGGTCTACTCCGGCGAAGCGGGGCAGTCCCCCAATGCGGACGCCAAAACCTTCGACGTGGTGGTCGACGCCAAGGCGGACGGGCTGACCATCAACCCCACCCAGACCTTCGGCAAGGCGAACCAGGACATCCGCATCAACCTGAACGCGACGGTAGCGGACACGGACGGGTCCGAGACCGTCACCCTGACCCTGAAGGGCCTGGGATCGGGCGCCACCTTCACCAAGGGCAACGCGGCCTACGACGCGGATTCGGACACCTACACGATCTCCGGCATCGCCCACAACGAGGTGCCCGACCTCGCCTTCAAGACGAACTGGAACCTGGACAAGGACATCACCGTGACGGCGAAGACCGTGGACGTCGCCAACGCCGGAACGGCCAACGAGAGCACCGATACGTCCCAGGAGGTCGGCGGGACGTTCCACGTGACCGTCACCGGCGGCACCAATCCTCCGATCCCGCCTTCGCCGATCGTTGGGCTCGGGCGTTCGGCCTCCATCTCCGCGCTCCTGCCGGGAGCGGAGGAGGCGGAACCGCTCTTCGACGCGGACGGGAACCCGATCGACCTCAGCCTGGACCCGGCGACGGCGGCCCTTGGCGCCTCGCTGCCCGGAGAGGGGGCCCTTCCGGAGGGGACCGATGCGGAGTCCGACGCGGCAATCGACGAGGCCGCGGCCCTGCTTCCGGTGGATGCCGAGGCGCCGAACGCCGACATCCCGGACCTTCCGGACGCGGAGCCGGCGGAGGGAACGGACCTTCTCGACACGGGGACGGAGGCCGGCGTACCGGAACTGGACGACGCACCGTTGGCGGACGCGGCCGACGCGGATCTTCCCGCCGCGGATGCCATCGCCCCGCTCGACACGGAGACGGAAGCCGGTGTACCGGAACTGGACGACGCACCGTTGGCGGACGCGGCCGACGCGGATATTCCCGCCG
>NZ_DBHLDX010000049.1:0-13742 GCF_057312375.1 Fretibacterium sp. | reverse complement strand
TCTGCGATGGCCAAAATCTGGACGGACAACATCGAGGGGCTCAAGGCGAGCGCCCAGTCCTCCGGGGGGACCATGAACAACATCCAGTTGCTCGCGGATGGAGAGGCCGAGGCCGCCTTCGCCGACGGCCTCTACTACGACGCCTATAACGGGCTCAAGAACTACGAGGGCAAGCCGCAGTCCTTCCTGCGCGCCGCCGTGCCCCTCTATCCCGAGGCCATCCACCTGCTCGCGGCCCGGGACAGCGGCATCGAAACCCTTCAGGACCTCAAGGGCAAGCGCGTCGCTGTGGGAGCCGTGGGCGGCAGCACCATGCTGACGGCCTTCCAGCTCCTGCACCTGGCCGGGCTCGATCCCGAAAAGGACATCGTCCCGGAGAACCTGGGGCACGCGGACGTGGTCGCCGCGTTCGCGGACAAACGCATCGACGCGTCCGTCACCATCGGGGCCATCGGGATCGCCAGCGCCATGGAGACGACCACGCTGGGGACGGCCTACCTCGTCGCCATCCCGCAGGCCGTCGTCGAAAAAATATGCGAGGAAACGCCCTACTTCAGCCCTCTGACGATTCCCGAAGGGACCTACAAAAACCAGGTGAAGGCCATCGGGACCTTCAGCAGCCCCAATATCCTGGCCGTGCACGAGAAGCTGGACGACGAGCTCGTCTATCGGATGACCAAGGCCCTTTTCGAGCACAAGGAGGACCTCGTCGCCGTCAGCGCACGGATGTCGGCCATGAATCCCGAGTCCATCGCCCACGTCGGCATTCCCGTGCATCCGGGCGCTCTGCGTTACTACAAAGAAATTGGAGCCCTGAAATAGCGATGGTTTTCTCCAACCCTGCGGGACGGGAGGACGCCTCTTTGTCCTGCAGGGCATCCCTCCTCGATAACGTCAGGACGAACGCGGCGTTCGCGCTCTGCGTCGCCATGTCCCTGTTCCACCTCTACACCGCAGGGATCGACCTCCTCCAGACGCCCGTCCAGCGTGCGGTCCACGTCGGGTTCGTCCTGGTCCTGGTCTTTCTGCTGCACCCGCTGAGGAGATGGCGCTGGATCGATGCGCTCCTGGTCCTCTGCTCCATCGCCGGGACGGGGTACATCGCCCTCTTCTCCGACGCCATCGCCCTGCGGGGCGGCAAGGTCCTGCCGTACGAGCTCGTCCTGGGAACCCTCACCCTGATCGCCGTCCTGGAGGCGGGACGGCGCGTCCTGGGGCGGACGCTGCCCCTGTTGGGCCTGGCCTTTTTGCTCTACTGCCGTTACGGGCGCTACGCCCCGTCGATCTTCATGCATCGGGGCTACTCCCTGGAGCGAATCGTCCAGCACCTATACCTGACGACGGAGGGCGTCTTCGGCGTGGCGGTCGGGGTCTCCTCCACGTTCATCTTCCTGTTCATCCTGTTCGGCG
The DNA here is from genome assembly GCF_057312375.1 of Fretibacterium sp. Classification (NCBI taxonomy): domain Bacteria; kingdom Thermotogati; phylum Synergistota; class Synergistia; order Synergistales; family Aminobacteriaceae; genus Fretibacterium; species Fretibacterium sp. Next base: position 12,332 of record NZ_DBHLDX010000049.1, on the reverse strand, counting down.
CCTTCCTGTCCGGCAGCGGAGGGGCACGGTTTTTCAACAACCTTGCCCTCTCGCTGACGGGAAGGAGTCCGGGCGGCCCCGCCAAGGTGGCCATCGTCGCTTCAGGACTGCTGGGGACGATCAACGGTTCCTCCATCGCCAACGTGGCCACCACCGGAGCCTTCACCATTCCCTTGATGAAGAAGGCCGGCTACACGCCCGAGGAGGCCGGTGCCATCGAGGCCTGTGCCTCCACAGGGGGGCAGCTCATGCCTCCGATCATGGGGGCCGGCGCCTTCGTGATGAGTGAGTTTCTGAACGTCCCCTACGCCCGAATCCTGTCGGCCGCGATCGTCCCCGCTCTGCTCTATTATGCGGGCCTCTTCCTGAACGTCCACCTCAGGGCCCGCAGGGCCGGCCTGAAGGGGTTGGGCGGGGAGGCCCTCGGAGTCCGGGAGGTCCTGAGGGACGACGGGCACCTTCTGCTGCCGCTCCTTCTGATCGTCGTCATGCTGATGCGCGCCTATACACCGCTCAAAGCGGCGTTCTGGGGCATTCTCGTGATGGTCGGCGTCGCCGGGCTGAGACGTCACACCCGCATGGGGCCGCGGCTCGTCGTCAAGGCCCTTGCGGATGGGGCGCGAGGCGCGATCGGGACGGGCATCGCCTGCGCCGTCGTCGGGTTCGTCGTCGGGGGAAGCTCCTTGACCGCTTTAGGGCCAACGCTCTCCGACAACATCCTGGACCTTGCCGGCGGAGCCCTGCTGCCCACCCTGTTTCTGGCCATGGGGGCCTGCCTTCTCCTCGGCATGGGGCTCCCCACGACGGCCAACTACATCGTGACCAGCACGGTGGTCGTTCCCGCCCTCGTCAAGATGGGCGTGCCGCCCCTCTCCGCCCACATGTTCGTCTTCTATTTCGGAATCATGGCAGACATCAGCCCTCCGGTCTGCCTGGCCTCCTTCACGGCGGCGGGGATAGCCGGAGCGAACGCGGCCAGCACGGGAACCCGCGCGCTGCTCTTCGCACTCACCTCCTTCCTGCTACCCTACCTCTTCATCTACAATCCCGCGATTCTCATGGAGGGAGGCTCCCTGCTCTCCGTCCTTGAGGTTTCGGTTGGAGCGGCCGTCGGCATCGTCGCCTTCGCTGCGGCACTGCAGGGGTGGTGGGGGGTGCGTCTGAGCGTTCTCCTGCGCGCCGCGGCCCTCGTTGCGGGAGCGTTGTGTTTCGTCCCGCACGGCCCTTTGCGGATCGTCGGAACGCTGGCGTCGTTGGGGCTTGGCGGTGCGGCCCGCTGGGGGGAGAGGTTTTTTGTGAAAGGAAGCGAAGAAAACGAGTGAAAGTCCTGATCGTATCCGGCTTCCTTGGCGCGGGGAAGACCACGTTCATCCGTGAGCTGGCGCGCCACATCGAGGGGACCGTCGTCGTCCTCGAAAACGAGTTCGGGGAGGTGGGGGTCGATGGAGCCCTCCTGAAGGACGCGCCCGTCGAGGTCGTCGAGCTGGCCCAGGGCTGCATCTGCTGCACCATGAGGGCAGACTTCCTGCGGGCCGTCGACGAGATCGGGCGCCGTTTCCATCCCGACGTCCTGCTCATCGAGCCCACGGGAGTAGGGTCCCTGAGCCTTATCCTCTCCTCACTGTCGACAGGGGCGAGGGAGGGCGTTTCACTGCTCCCGCCCGTCACGGTCGTCGATGCGGAGTGCTTTGGGGATTACATTGAGGTCTTCGGGGACTTCTACCGGGACCAGATCGCGCGAGCGCGCACCCTGATTGTGACGAAGTCGGAGGCGCTGCCGGCCGAGGAACGCGAGGCAGTCCTGAAGGCGCTTGCTGGCCTGAACCCGAAGGCCGGGATCGTCCTTCCCCCCTACGCGGCGCTCCCCAAGGAGTGGTGGGACGGCCTTTTCAGCGCGGAGGTGGCGGAGGCTCCCACCCCGTCCGAAGGGGTGACGGCGCTCTCGCTGGAGAACCTGGGCCTGAGGAACCTGAGTTTTCGGAGCCGCGAGGCCCTGGAGGGCCTTCTGGACCGCCTGTCCTCTGGGGCGTTCGGACGAATCTACAGGATCAAGGGGCTGGCTCCGGTTGGCGGGGAGTGGCTGCGTTTCGACGTCGTGAACCGGAGCCGGACGATCGAGGCGTGGAGTCCGGCGGAGTCCTCCGGGATGGCCCTGATCGGCGAGGGGTTGGACGTCCCCCGCATCAGGATGGCGCTGTGGGAGTTCAGGCTTCCCTGAGCCCCGTCTTACGCTCGATGGAGTGGGGATCGTCCCCCACAAAATTCTGAAACCGAGGCGATGACCAATGTCAATGAGCAAGGAAGAGTACCTCAAAAGCCTTTCGGACTGCGTGTTTGAGATGGAGGACGAAAAGGTCGTGACGGTTGCGGAGGAGTACCTTCGCGAGGGGCACAGCGCCCTGGACGGGATCAACCTGGGCCTGGTCGACGGCATGAACCGCGCGGGCCTGCTCTACGAGCAGGAGGAGTATTTCGTCACGGACCTCCTGCTCTGTTCGGACGCCATGTACAACGGGCTGGACGTGTTGAAGCCCCACCTGAAGAACGCGTCGGCAGAGGGTGAGGAGTCGATCCCTGCCGTGATCGGCGTCGTGCAGGGCGACACCCACGACATCGGAAAGAACCTCGTGAAGATCATGTTCGAGACGGCGGGCTTCACGATGTACGACCTGGGACGGGACGTCCCCATCGAGGCCTTCGTGGACAAGGCCCAGGAGGTGAACGCCCGCCTCATCTGCCTCTCGACGCTCATGACCACGACGATGATCGGGATGCAGCGCGTCGTGGAGCTCTTGAAGGAGCGCGGCCTATACGGCAAGATCAAGGTCATGATCGGCGGAGGACCCGTCTCCCAGAAGTTCTGCGAGAAGATCGAGGCGGACGCCTACACGGGCAACGCGATGGAGGCCGTTCGCGTGGCGAAGGCGCTCCTCAAGGGAGAGCCGATCCCGGCGGCATGAGCTTCATCGGGACGGCTCTATGGTTGCGGTCCGATGAAGGAGGGCGAACATGAACGAAAAGGAACGACTGATTGGAGTGCTCCGGGGGGAGTCGATCCCCGAAGCGCCCTGCATCTGTCCTGGCGGGATGATGAACGCCATCGTCGTCGATCTGATGGACCGGTGCGGCATCGCCTGGCCGGAGGCCCACACGGACCCCGTCAAGATGGCGGACCTGGCCAGGGCGGTGTACGACTGCGAGATGTTCGAGAACTATGGGGTCCCCTTCTGCATGACCGTTGAGGCGGAAACTCTGGGCGCTCCGGTGGACATGGGGAACCGGGAGTGCGAGCCTCACGTTTCGGGCTACGTCCTGGATCGGGTGGAGCGATGGGCCGAGCTTCCGGAGCCCGACCTGTCCAAGGGGCGTGCCCGCGTCGTCATCGAGGCCATCGAACGGCTCAAGCGGACGGGGAAGGAGGGCGTTCCCATCATCGGCAACCTGACGGGCCCCCTCAGCCTGGCGACGTCGCTGGTGGACCCCATCGACTTCTACAAGTCCCTCCGGCGAAAGAACGCGGACGCCCACGCCGTGATGCGGCGGGCAACGGACCTGCTCATCGCGTTTGGCACGGCACAGGTCGCTGCCGGAGCGGACGTCCTGACCGTCTCCGACCCCAGCGGCACGGGGGAGATCCTGGGCGCTCGCTACTTTGAGGAGTTTGCCGTCCGATACCTCAACGAGCTGATCCGGGGCGTGCGCCGCGCGTTCCCCGACATGCGCTTCATCGTCCACATCTGCGGACAGATGAAGAACGTGTTCGGCGAGCTGCGGGCGGTGGAGGCGGACGCCTTCAGCTTCGACGCGGTGGTGAGCCTGCGCGAGGCGCGAAAGCGGCTGGCGCCCCGAAAGATCATGGGCAACGTCAGCTCCTTCGGCCTGGCCTTCGCGCCGGAGGAGAGGGTGGAGGCCATGGCCCGCGCGGCCCTCAACATGGGCTCCGACATCCTGGCGCCGGCCTGCGGGCTGGGCACGCGATCGGACATCCACTCCATACAGGCCCTCCTGAGGGCGGCCAGGCGGGCACGGGGGGAGGAGCCTCTCTTATGTACTGTGTGAGGGTTCCAGACCAGGGGCTTTCCCTCCCCATAACGCCGGGCACGGACCTTCTGACGGTTCTGCGGTCCGCAGGGCTCCCGATCAACGCGGCCTGCGGAGGGCACGGGACGTGCGGCAAGTGCAGGGTCCGGGTGCTGGCGGGGGACGCAGGTCCCGTCTCCGACGCGGAACGGCGCCTCCTCTCCGATCGGGACCTGGCCGACGGGGTCCGCCTGGCCTGCTTTGCCCGTCCGGAGGGAGAGGTCGACGTTTGCCTCTTTGACGCGCAGGAGAAGGGACACCCGATCCTGACGGACGGTTTCGTGCCGGAGTTCGTCTTCGACCCCGTCCTGCGGCGGGACCCCGTCGTGCTGGAGCCGGCCTCCCTGGCATCCCCTCTCTCCCTGGACGAGCGCCTGGCTGGGGCAGCGGGCCTGAAGGAGGTTCCCCTTGCCGTCCTGCAGCGGCTCCCCTTCGAGGGGACGCGGTTTTCCGTCCTGACCCATGATGGAGAGTTCCTGACGGCGGAGCCCGAAGGGGAGGAGGGGGTCTTCGCGGCGGCGGTGGACATCGGGACCACCACGGTGGTCGTGTCGCTCATTGACATGGGGACGGGTCGGGAGCTGGGCAGCGCCTCCGAGGTCAACCCGCAGAAGGAGCACGGACAGGACGTCCTGACCCGGATCACCTGGGTTCAGGAGGTGGGGGTGGAGGCCGTCCGGCAGATGCAGCGCGAGATCGTCCTGAAGCTGGAGGAGCTGCTCCTGTCCCTCTGCGGTGAGCACGCGGTTCCGCCCCGGCGGGTGTTCCAGCTCAGCGTGGGCGCGAACGCCACCATGACGCACCTGCTGCTGGGGGTGGACCCCCGCTCCATCGGCCTGTCTCCCTACGCGCCGCAGTTCAGGCACAGGCGGTACGAGCGGGCCTCGGACCTGGGCTTCACCCGGATCCATCCAGACGCGCGGGTCCTCTGCCTCCCGCAGATATCCTCGTTCGTCGGAGGGGATATCGTCGCCGGCATCGTCACGGCGGACCTGACGGAGGCGGAGGACAACGTCCTGTTCATCGACATCGGGACGAACGGCGAGATGGTCCTGTCGAAGGGAGGGGAGCTCTTTGCCGCGTCCTGCGCGGCGGGGCCGGCCCTTGAGGGGATGAACATCAGTTGCGGGATGCGCGCCCAGGAGGGGGCCGTCGAGGAGGCGGTCCTGAAGGACGGGCGCCTCTCCCTGACGGCCATCGGGGGAAGGTCGCCCATTGGCCTCTGCGGCAGCGGAATCCTGGCCGTCGTCCGGGAGCTCCTGGCGGTCGGCCTGATCACGAAGCGCGGCAACGTCGCCCGGCCGGAGGAGGCGCCTCCGGAGCTGCGCCATCTCATCGGCGAATCCGGAGGCAAGCGAAGCCTCGTCCTTCAGGAGGGGGACCCGCCCCTGACCCTGACGCAGAAGGACGTGCGCCAGATTCAGCTGGCCAAGGGAGCCATCCTGTCCGGTGCCCTCTGCCTGATCGAAGCGGCTGGGCTGACGCCGGATGCGGTGGACCGGGTCCTCATCGCGGGCCAGTTCGGCAAGCACCTGGCCCCGGAGAGCCTGGTCGGCGCGGGGCTGCTCCCAGCCGCCTTCGGGGACCGAATTCACTACATCGGCAACTCCAGCAGGACGGGGGCCTACCTCTCTCTGGTCTCGCGGGAGCACTACCGGAGGATGACGCAGGGCATCCAGGTGGCGCGCTACATCGAGTTGAGCGTGCTCCCCGGCTACGAGAGGACGTTTGCCGAGGCGCTGTTGTTCCACTGAGGGCTGAGGAGGGGTGGACATGAAGATATATCAATGCAAAACAGAGGACTCGCCGAGCCTGGTCCCCGTCTTGGAGGAGCTGGGGATGAGCTACGAGGAAACCTTGAAGGACGGCTCGGCCATGGCGCGGGCGGCGGAGAGGGTGCGGGAGGTCAGCGGCATGAACCACGTCGTCGTCCCCCTGTCGGAGTGTCTGATGACGGCCTGTCTTGGGACGGCCATCACCTGGGACCCGGAGCTGGGGGATCGGGTGGCGAAGGAGGTCTTTTCCGACTGGGCGGAGGCGGAGGCCTTTTGTCCCGAGGCCATCCGCCGCGAGATGCTGGACCCCCTCTTTGAGGCCATCAAGATTTTAAAGGAACGAGGGGCACGGATCGTCGTCAACGTGACGGGACCCATCGCCCTGATGTCGGGGCTCCTCCCGACGGAGGCGGTCTATCGGGCCATGCCGAAGCGGAAGGAGCCCTTCCCGCGGCTTATGAGCATCGTCGAGGACTTTATCGCAGAACACATCGCGCGGGTGGACGTCCTGGGGCCGGAGCTCATCTACCTGGCGGATTCCGTCGGATCCCTGGACCTCGTGGGGCCTCGCCTGTTCCGTCAGGTTTCGGGCCTCAGCTACCTGCGTATTTTGAAGCGCTCGGAGGGGCTTGCGACGCCCATCTACATGTGCCCCAAGAACATGACGTCGCTCTTCTCCGTGGGGTTTCTCGAAAGGGCCGAGGACGGAAACCTCTGCGCGGGGCCCTGCCTGGCGCGGAAGTTTACGGAGCTGCGCTACGGAAGGTGCCGCATTGCCCAGGGAGTGGAGATGGCGTAAAGGACGATCCCTCATTGATTTTTCGGCGAGGATATATGGATAAGGCAAAAGGAGTGTGCGAAGGATGAGTCAGACGACGCAAGGCGGGCCCGATCGCCTCAAGGTCTCCATCTCGATGGGGGAAACGGCCATCACGCTCTTTGGCGTGAACACGAAGGAGTACTACTTCAACTCGGACGTCATGGCCGACATCGAGGCCCGGTTCTGGGAGAAGTTTCAACCAGATGGCGCGAGCATCTCCATCACGCTGAGGGGCATGGCGGAGGCCATGGGCTCCGAGATGCTCTATAAAAACCACTGCATCCCCAGCGTGAAGGTGCCGCGGGTCCACGAACCGAAGGACGTGTATGACCTCAGGGTCCCCGACCCCCTGAAGGACGGGCGGCTGCCCATCGTGCTGGATGCCCTGGTCAAGTTGAAGGAGAGGCTGGACGGCAAGACGGGCGTGGGGGCCGGGATGGCCGGGCCGGTCAGCGTCGCCATCGCCGTCTGCGGCGCGGAGAACTTCCTGCGCTGGACGCGCCGCCACCCCGACGAGGTCCGGCACCTGATGGAGGTCATCACGGAGGGGAACAACCGCTACATCGACGAGCTGGGCAAGCGAGGGATCGTCGGCCTCTCCTTCTCGGACCCCGTGGCCTCGACGGACCTCCTGGGTTACAAGCAGTTCATCGAATTCTCGCTTCCCTACTTCACCGAGAACGTGCGGCACGGCGGCAAGGTGCTGGGGAAGAATCCGGGCACCCACATCTGCGGGCACACCAAGGGGATATGGAAGGACATCGTGGGGGCCGGAGTGTCGGCCTTCAGCGTCGATAACGTCGAGGACCTGGCGGAGGCCAAGGCGGTCATGGGGGGCAGCGTCGCCCTCATTGGGAACGTTCCTCCGGTCAACGTCCTGAACCTGGGCAAGGAGGAGGACATCAAGAGGTCCGTGGCGGAGTGCATCCTGAAGGCCCACGACTCCCCGAAAGGGTATGTCCTCGGTTCCGGCTGCCAGGTGCCGCTCTTCACCCCCGCGGAGAACGTCGAGGCGTACGTCCGGTGGGGCAAGGAGCTGGGGAAGCTGCCAATCGACACGGAGAGGCTGAAGCGCATTGTGGAGGAGTCGCCCCAAAACCACGGATAAAAGCAGATCGCCTGACAGGGACTGTTTGTGCTGGATTGCCAAGCCCAACGCAGCGGCCCAGGTCCACGGGCAAGGTTTTTAACGTGAAGCAGCGGCAGGCCTTGCGGCAGCCAGAGGGTCCAGCCCCCCGCTCCTCGGAACGGTGTCCGCCTCCCAGGCTCCGCCGTAGGGCCCCCGCTCAACTTCTTTCGGTCGAAGCTCAATGAAAACGGCGTCCCTGATAGACCCCGACCAGTGTGCGAAGACCCTGTGTATTTTCTCGCTCTGTTGTTATAAAATAATGACAAGTCATACTCCTCCCATCAGAGTTTTTAGGGGAAGGGGCGACTCCGGGTGACCGTCTCCCTCGCTGTTGAGGATCGAAAAAACCCTTTACCGCGAAGGACTGCCGCTCGGATGAAACTGCCAGGCGCCCAGCATCGGTGCCCCGCTTCCCGGGCACAGCGCACGCTGTTCGCTGTTCGTCTGCTTTTTATCTTCGTTCATCCCCCTGTTGTCGCCTTTTAGTATGGTGAATCCAAGTGTCTGCTCAATGCAATCCAGGAATGGAGGTCTTGAAGAAAATGGCAAAGATGAGCGACTATGCGGGAGCCAGCCCCCGTGAGGTGCGGCAGATGATCCGTGAAGGCAAGTGGGATCGGCCCACCTCCGGTATGTGTGCCGGACACGTACAGGCTAACCTGGTGGTGCTGCCCAGGGACCTTGCCTACGATTTTCTGGTCTTCGCCCAGAGAAACCCCAAGCCCTGCCCCATCCTGGACGTGACGGAGCCCGGTGAGACGGAGCCGCGCCTCATTGCGCCGGGGGCGAACATCGCGACGGACATCCCGCGCTACCGCGTGTGGGAGAAGGGGAAGTGCGTGGACGAACCCACGGACGTGACGAAGTACTGGAAGAGGGACCTGGTGGGCTTCCTGGTGGGGTGCTCCTTCTCCTTTGAGGGGGCGCTGCTCCAGGCGGGGATCGGCGTTCGCCACATTGAGTGCGACTGCAACGTCCCCATGTACATCACGAACATCCAGTGCCGTCCGGCAGGGCAGTTGAAGGGGCCTATGGTGGTCTCCATGCGCCCCATCCCCCACGCTCAGGTCCCCAAGGCCGTGCTCTGCACGGGACGCTTCCCCTCCGTTCACGGCGCCCCCGTCCACATCGGGGACCCCTCGGCCATCGGCATTGCCGACGTTACGAAGCCGGATTTCGGCGACGCAGTGGATATCCGCAGGGGGGAGACCCCCGTTTTCTGGGCCTGCGGCGTGACGCCCCAGGCGGCCATCATGGCGGCCTGTCCGGAGTTTGCCATCACCCACTCCCCAGGCCACATGTTCATCGCCGACCCCATGGACAGCGACTACGCCGTATTCTAGGGGGGCAGGACGGCCTTCGGTCGTTCACGCATATCACACTATATGGGAGGTAACCACATGGAACAGAAGAGCAATAAGGGGACGCTGCAGGTTCTGTTGGGCGCAGCCTTCCTCATGGCCACCTCGGCCATCGGGCCGGGGTTCCTCACCCAGACGACGGTATTCACCCAGCAGCTTCTGGCCGCGGCAGGCTTCGCCATCCTCGCCACCATCATCGTGACGACCATCGTGCAGCTCAACATCTGGCGCATCCTCTGCGTCTCCGGCCTCCGGGCACAGGACGTGGCCAACAGGGTCCTGCCGGGGCTGGGGTACTTCTTGGCCTTCGCGGTGGCCCTGGGCGGACTCGCCTTCAACGTGGGCAACGTGGGCGGCGCGGCCCTGGGGCTCAACACGATGCTGGACCTTCCGCTGAATTACGGCGCAGTGATCAGCGCGGCCATCGCCGTCTTCATCTACCTGAACAAGGACCTTGGCAAGGCCATGGACTACTTCACTCAGATCCTGGGCGTCCTGATGATCGCCCTGATGTGCTACGTGGCCGTGAAGGCCGCGCCGTCCCTTGACATAGTGGCCAGGGGAACCCTTGCCCCCGACACGATCAACTGGATGGTGATCCTGACCCTCATTGGCGGCACGGTGGGCGGGTACATTTCTTTCTCCGGCGCGCACCGCCTGCTGGACGCCGGCATCAGAGATGTGAAGGACGCCACCAGGGCAGCGGCTAATGGGGTCCTCGTCACCTCGATCATGCGCATCCTGCTGTTCCTCGCGGTCCTGGGCGTGGTGTACGTTGCAGCCGGCGAAGATGCGGTTGTGTTGGACGAGAACAATCCGGCGGCGGACGCGTTTTTCAGAGGCGCCGGCGAGATCGGTCGGCGGATGTTCGGCGTCGTGCTTTGGGCGGCTGGCGTCACCTCCGTCATCGGCGCCTCCTACACCTCGGTCTCCTTCCTCCGGACGCTCTTCAAGGTCATTGACCGGAACTACCGCTGGTGGATGATCGGCTTCATCTGCGTCTCCACGGCCATCAACGTCCTGGTGGCCAGGCCCGTGGCGCTTCTCATTCTGGCCGGGGCCATCAACGGGCTCATCCTGCCCCTGGCCCTGGGCTCCATCCTGCTGGGCGCATACAAGAAGGAAGTCGTGGGCAACTACCGCCACTCCATCCTCCTCACCCTCACCGGCTGGGCTGTGGTGGCCTTCACGCTGTGGATGGGCGTCCAGGCGCTCCCCAACATCATGAAGATCTTCAACAGCTAATTGATGCATGGGGGAGGGCGCGTTTCCGCCCCTCCCCCATGTGTGACCTCATCTGGAGGTGACTGACATGGACGCAAAGATTCTTCCGGCGGGGGAGACGTGTCTGTTCGTGGACTTCGGCGAGAAGATCGACATGGAGATCAACAGGCACGTCCAGGCCATCAAGCGGGCGCTGCTGGACCGTCCCTTCAAGGGGATGAAGGAGCTTGTGCCCACCTATCGCTCCCTTTCCGTGTACTTTGACCCGCTTACCGTGGACCTGCCGGCGCTGAAGAAGCGCCTGGAGCAGGAGCTTGAGGGCGCCGGCCCCGCGGACTCGGCCAGCACCACGGAGGTGTGCGTTCCCGTGTTCTTCGGCGGCGAGTTCGGTCCGGACCTGGGCGATGTTGCATCGCACACAGGCCTCAGCGAGGACGAGGTGGTGCGGCGCTACAGCGAGTCGCCCCTCTATTGTTTCATGAACGGCTTCACCCCTGGCTTCCCCTACCTGGGGGGCATGGACCCTTCGCTGGAGACACCACGGCTCAAGACGCCTCGGGAGCTCATTCCGGCCAACAGCGTGGCCATTGGAGGCGCCCAGGCCGGAGCCTACTCCATCGCCAGCCCCGGTGGCTGGCGTATCATCGGTCGCGTGCCCTACGATCTCTACGACGCCGGTCGTGAACCCGCCGTGGCCATCCAGGCTGGAATGTGGGTCCACTTCTATCCGGTGACCATGGAGCGCTACAGGGAGATTGAGGCAGAGGCCAAAAGCGGCGCCTACAGGGTTGAGTACCGTGAGAGGGGGGCGGCGAGATGAGGCTCGTGATTCAAAAACCGGGTACGCTGACCACCGTGCAGGACCTTGGCCGCTGGGGGCACCAGGCGCTTGGAATGCCCGTCAGCGGCGCCATGGATGCGCCTGCTCTGGCCCGAGGCAACCTGCTGCTGGGCAACCCGGCGGGGGCCGCGGCCCTTGAAGTCACCCTGATGGGGCCTACGGTCCTCTTTGAGGACGGCGAAGGGGCCGTCGCCATCACGGGCGGGGACCTTGCTCCCAGGCTGAATGGCGCGCCTGTTGCCAACTGGACGGTCGTGGCGGTTCGGGAGGGCGACGTCCTATCCTTCGGCGGCATGACCGGCAAGGGGTGCCGTGCCTACCTCTGCGTGGCCGGCGGGATTGACGTCCCCCTGGTGATGGGGAGCCGCAGCACCTACATGAAGGCCGGCACCGGAGGCTTCGAGGGACGTAAGCTGGCGGCGGGGGACGCGCTGCCGGTGGGGGAGCCCTGGGTCCTGTGGCGTTACACGGCGGGGATCGGCTGTCCGGAGGACCTGCGCCCCGACTACGCGCCAAAGGCCCCGCTGCGGACGGTCCTGGGGCCGCAGGACTCCTACATCACGTCCGAGGGCGTCAAGACCTTCTTCGAGGCGGAGTACAAGGTGGCCGCCTCGGCGGACCGCATGGGGTACCGTATGGAGGGCGATGCCGTCATCGAGCACGTGAAGGGCCCGGACATCATCTCGGACGGCATTCCCATGGGGGCGGTGCAGATCCCGGGGCAGGGCCTCCCCATCGTGATGATGGCGGACCGCCAGACCACGGGGGGGTACGTCAAGATTGGCGTGGTCCACGCCTTTGACGTGGCCCGCCTGAGCCAGCGCGTCCCCGGCGCAGCGGTGTGTTTCACACAGATATCTCAGGAGGAGGGCATCGAGATATCCAGGCGGGAGGCGGCGGCGCTGAAGGCGCTTCAGAAGTACGTGACGGAGTCTGCGGTCGCTGCGGCGAAGGCGTCCCGTGGGCTGGGGAGGAGGGCGTCCGGGGCCATGAAGGTGCGGGTGGACGGGGTGGAACACACCGTCACCTGGGAGAGACTTTCCTGAGTAGAGGAGTGATGACCTGATGCCTTACAAGGTGGATTTGAACAGCGACCTGGGCG
>NZ_DBHLDX010000048.1:0-13878 GCF_057312375.1 Fretibacterium sp. | reverse complement strand
ATGCGCACCCTGCCCATGCGGCACATCTCAAGGAGCGCCAGCAGCGTGACCACCAGCAGCTTGACCGAGTGCGCGGCACGACACAGCGCGCTCAGGAAGAGCGTCCCCTCCCTCGCCAGCTGACCGTCCAACTCCGCGATCCGATCCTCGATCAGCGCCTCGTCCGGCGCCGCCTCGGCGAACCCATCCCAGTCGGCAGCCTCCTCCTCCAGCAGGCGTTCCCGCTCGCGGCTCCGTTCGCGGTTGTGGCGTTCAAAGACCCCCCACCAAACGCGGGCCAGGAAGTAGAGGTCCCCGACGTCGTATTCGAGGTCCAAAGCCTCCTCGCCATCGGCCTCCGACGCGCCCTGAGCGGGCCGCCGGAAGCAGCGCGACTGTTCCTCAAGCCGCTCCCACAGCCAGCGGGACGCCGCGTGATAGGGGCGGTAGCGGACGAGGGTTTCCATGATGGCCTCCTCGTCGACCTCAAGCTCCTCCTCCAGCTCAGGCTCCGCGCCGGGCAGGAGGGAGCGGGTCTTGGAGAGGAGAAGGCCCGCTGCCATGTAGAAGAACTCCGCGATCGTTTCGACGGAAGCGCGCTTCGTGCGCGCCAGATACACCCCGTAGATGCGCACCAGCTGCCGCACCTTGATGCGGGACGCCTCCATCTGCCGGCTCTCCACGAGGGTGCAGAGGAGGTCCAGAGGGCCGGAGAACCCCTCGACGGAGATGTCAAAAGCCTCCATAGGCGCTTCTCCGCCGGGCTACCTTGCGGGGTTCACCAGCAGCCCCATGGCAGGATAGATCGACCCCATCGTCTCCCGCGCGACGGCTTCGGCACGGCGCGCCCCATCGGTCAGGATATCGTCCAGGAGCTTCCTGTTCCCCTCATAGCGGGCGCGGCGCTCGCGCACCGGGGCCATCATCTCCTGAATGTGCGCGTTCAGCCGTTTCTTGCAGTCCACGCAGCCGATCCCCGCCGTGCGGCAGCCCTCGGCGATCTCTTTTTTCTCCTCATCGTCGGGGTTGAAGACCTTGTGAAGGTCCCACACCGGGCAGACGTCGGGGTTCCCCGGGTCCGTCCTCTTGATGCGCGCGGGGTCCGTCACCATGCCCCGAAGCTTTTGCCACATGGATTCCGCCGACTCCGATATCTGCAGCGCGTTGCCGTAGGACTTGCTCATCTTTCGCCCGTCGATACCCGGAACCTTGGGCGTCGCCGTGAAGAGCGGCTGAGGCTCCACCAGCAGCCCTTCGCCGAAGAAGTTGTTGAAGCGCCGCACCGTTTCCCTGCTCAGCTCCAAGTGCGCGCTCTGGTCCTCCCCCACCGGCACGAGGCTCGCCCTGTACAGCAGGATATCTGCCGCCATCAGGACGGGATAGCCCAGAAAGGCGTAGGTGCTCAGGTCCTTGTTCTTGATGTTGTCGATCTGCTCCTTATAGGTAGGGTTGCGGTATAGCCAGCCCAGGGGAGTGATCATCCCCAGGGCCAGGGCCAGCTCGGCGTGCTGCGGCACGTGCGACTGGACAAAGATCGGGCTCTTCTCCGGGTCGAGCCCCACCGCCAGCCAGTCCAGCAGGGCCGTGTAGCAGTACTCCCCCGTCTCCGCCGATTCAGCGTAATTGGACATCAGGGCGTGCCAGTCCGCCAAACTGTAAAAGCAATCGTACTGCCCGTCCTGCTGCAGTTTGACAAAATTGCTGAGCGCCCCGGCCATGTGCCCCAGGTGCAGAGGCCCAGTGGGCCTCATCGCGCTGAAAACCCGCTTCTTCAAAACAGACCAATCCTTTCGTCCCTGTCCGTGCATCTACGGCCGACCGTTTCCCGTCCAAAAGGACGGGCGGCCTGATTGAATCGACGTTCGCCTGATTTCAACATCCCAGAGAAGCGCTGAAGGAACCCCTTAGCTTGATATCTCCGGCCGCCTTCAGCACCTTTTCAGGTCAGCGCTTTCCTACAAGCGAATGGGGGCGCTCAGTCCCCTCACCTCAATCAATGCCGTTTCGATGCCGCCCCCCACGCCGATCCGCCGGGCCAGCTCCGGGAGGGAAACGCGCTCCATCTCCCCATGGTCCGCGACGGCGACGACCAGTCCTGCGCGGGTCGCGTCCATCAGCTCGTGATACTTGACGTCCGCCGTGAGGTAGATATCCGCGCCCCAGGCCCTGGCGGCAGGCCAGAACTCCGAGCCCGCACCGCCGCAGAGGGCCACGTGCAGTATACTACAGTTTGCAGGCGCGTAACAGTCGAGGCGGGTCAAGTTCCACGCCTCCCTGACCTTCTCAAGGAAGCGGTCGAGCGGCTCCGCTTCCGGAAGGCGGCCCTTCGCCCCCAGCCCCGCGTTCGGGTCCAGGGGCGTTATCCCAATCAAGCCCAGGCGACCGGCCAGCTCCCAATTGACGCCCCTCTCCGCGCAGTCCCAGTTCGTGTGCGCCGCCAGGACGGCCACGTCGCGCTTGATCGCCTCCCGCACGGCGCGCCCGGGGTCGGAGTTCAGGTCCAGCTTCTTCAAGGGGCGAAACAGGAGCGGATGATGGCACAGGAGCGCCTGACAGCCCTGCTCCGCTGCCGTCACGATCGCCTCGCTGATGGGGTCAAGGGCTATGCCGACGCGGCTGACCTCCGCATCCAGGTCCCCCACCATCAAGCCCACGTTGTCCCATTCCTCAGCCAGGCTGAACGGCGCAACACGGTCCACCCGTTGCAGCAGATCGCGAACTTTCATCGACTGTCACTTCCCTAAGATTGAGATTTATAGCCGCACCAGCCGAACCGCCCTGAAGCAGCGGACCTCAGGAGAGGTTGGCGAAGTCCGCCACCCCCACCGCCCTCCGCCCTCAAACGCGGCTCGTCCTTCCCTTCACGTTCCTTCTGACATAATGAAACCCCGCCTCGCGGCGGGGGTTATCATTGACCGGAGCTTTTCCGGCTCTCTCGTCAGTGCCACCTGACACCGTATAGGGTCAGAAACTCGGTTAATAACGTAGGATTCCCCCGCTGGGACCTCAACGTTTGTCCGTTTTCTTGTACGGTCACCGGATTACTTTTTGTAGATGTCCCCCCGCGGGCCCACCTGCGTTACGTGAATGGTGCGCGCGTCCTCGTAAATGTCCAGCAGGACGCGCCATCGCCCCACCCGCAGCCTGTACCCCGATCGCCCCGCAAGGCGCCGGACATCGCCTGCCTCCGGACCGCCCTCCAGCGCCTCGATCGCCTCAACCAGACGCCCCCGCTCCGGCTCCGGGATGCGGGCCAGACGCCGCAGCACGTCCCTGTCCGTGACAACCGTCCAATTCACAGCGCGGACACCTGCCTGCGCAGCTCCTCCAACGTCAGATAGTCCCCCTGCGCGAAACGCTCCCGCGCCCGCTCCACGTCGGCTTCCTCCTCCGGCGTCAGGGGCGGCTCCGTCGGGTCGGGCACCCGCCACAGCGCCACGCGCTCCTGCACCTCAACGCTCATCTTCTCTCCCCTCCCGTCATGCGGGCGACCTATCTCCCGTCGTCAGCTCCCGCAGTTTCGCCTCCACAAAGGCAAAACCCTCCGACGTGGCCGGAAGCGTCAGCGAGAGGTCCCCCTGCCGCAACACGATTTCATCTTCTTTCCCCGTGGCCAGATAGCCCACGTTCACCTTCAGAACCTCCGCTGCCCGCAACAGTTTCGAGAGCGTCGGCTCCAGCTTCCCCGCCTCCCAGCGTCGCACCGTGTCAACGGACACGCCCACAGCCTCGCAGAAGTCGTACTGCGTCATCCCCGCCAGCTTCCGCGCCTGTATCAATCTATCCTTGAAGTCCATCGTCGCCCCTCCTGCTTAAATTATGCATATTTGCCAGATTTATCACAATCGCAGAGCTTCAAATAATAAGGCACATGTGCCTTATTCCCTAGTATAATGCATATATGCAATAGATAAGACACATGCGAGGAGGTGAACACATATCCCGTGGAGCAAAGATACGGGACGTCGTTCCGGGGCTGGGAAAGAGCCAGCGTCCCGACCCCGTGAGCGGCGCAGTTCCTCCAGCGCGGCAAGGGCCTTTGTGGCCAGCGGCACGATGTGCGGGCGACGCATCTTCATTTTCTCGGCGGGGATACGCCACTCGACACGCTCCGTGTCGATCTCCGCCCACTCGGCGGCTCGCACCTCGCCGGGCCGGGCGAAGATCAGGACCGAAAAGAGCATAGCGGCCCGCATGATGGGATAGGGATATTCCCGTATGGTCCGCATCAGGCCGCGGTCGTCGAGAATCATGTAGGGCCTGTCTTTGGGCTTGGCGCTTTTCGCTTGAAGTTCTGTTATCATGGTGTGGCAATCTTCCCGATTACATTGTCCTGTGACCGTACAAAGGGGTTGGTTGGCGACGTCCTTTGTACGGTTTTTTGTCCGTTTATACGGCGGCTCTGGCCGGTCTTGTCTGGCCTTTTACAGAGGTAAAGATAGCAAAAAACCCCGCTCTTAAGCGGGGTTATAAACTAAACCGGCTTAGGCCAGTCATTTGCATGGTGGGCCCACCTGGGCTCGAACCAGGAACCTTCCGGTTATGAGCCGGTGGCTCTAACCACTTGAGCTATAGGCCCGTATCTTAAAATTATAACCGTTATTCAACTCGAATGCAACCAACGGGGCAGCTGGATTCAGCCTCCCTTGCAGATTCATCCTCCGTTTCCGCCTTGACGACCTTTGCCGTCCCCTTCCCCTCGTCCAAGGCGAAATTTTCGGGGCTGATCTGTACGCAGAGCCCACAGCCTATACACGCTGTCTGATCCAGGGAGATCTTCATTGTCCTGCCTCTCGCCTCCGTCCAAAGAGCACGCACGCCTTCCCTACTCTCTGCAACACATTTTAATATGAGCGTGCCCCTCCGTCAAACTGCGTGGAGCACGACACAAGGCGCGCCGCCCTGAGCTGCGCGGGAAGCGGGACTTTCAGGACTTTTGTGCAGGGAGGGAAAACTTTTTGCCTCTACGAAAAAACCGCCTCCCCAAATCCATTCTTTTCTGCAATAATGAGCTCCACTGAACTTAAACGGTACAGAGGGGCGGTTTTAATAAATGTCCACCAATCGTAAAAAAGAAAGAGAACGAGGGCCCTCCCGTGCATGGACGCTCTATGCCGCAGCCGCGCTGCTCGCGCTCCTGACCTGCTGCGTCAGAGAGGCCTGCGCGGCAAAGTGGGAGAGCCTGACCCTGTCCGACGACGTCGCAGGAAGCCTTGAGAGCCTCGACAAGTTCTGCCTCCTCCACGACCTCTCCTCAGCCGACGTCCTGTGGGCGAACAACTGCACGGTAAGCGACCTCACTCCGGGGAAGGTGCTCTACCTTCCGAAATCCAGAACGGACGTGCTCTCCCTGTGGCAGCACCAGGGCGCATGGCAGCCAAAAGCACTGGTCAAGACGACGTCCGCCGCAGTTGCGGAGCGGGCGCGGGGAGCCAGCGGCGTCCCTCCCGTTTCGGCTTCGCTCAGGCCCACGCCCCCCGTCCCTCAGGCGACGGGCGCAAAGCCTGCTCCAGCCCCCGAAGGCGGCAAGACGCCTCCTGTTGCCCCGCAGAACGCTATCAGCAAGGCCCCCGTAGCACCTGCACCTGCCCCAAGCCTCAAGGATCCTGCCGCAGGGCGCGCAGCAGAGGGCGGCAAGCGCGAAACCCCCACGACGGGCAAGGTGACAGACGATAAAAACGCCAAGGTCCAAGGCGGGAAAAAGCAGGCGAAAACTGCCCCGCTCCTCCTCCTCTCCCCGGACGGCGATTCGGGCAACGGCCCCATGAGGCTCGTGATCTCAGGCGATTCGGTAGCCATCGTGCGCCTGCCCAAGAGCGCAGCGCCCAGGACACCGTCCATGGCGGACTTGAACCGCTCGTTCCTGTTCCCCACGTTTCCGGAAACGCCACCCTCCAAGGACGTCCCTCCCTCCGCCGGCCTCCGGGGGAAAAAGATGCTTTGGCCCGTCAACGGCGCGATCAGCTCCGGCTTTGGGAAGCGCGGCTCAAGGAAACACGATGGAATTGACATCCCCATGCCAGCCGGCACCGTCATCCGCGTGGCAAAGGACGGCGTCGTCGCCCGAACGGGGAGCAGCAAAACGCCGTGCTACAGCGGGTACGGAAACTTCGTCCTCGTCAACCACGGCAACGGGCTTCAGACGCTCTATGCGCACTGCCAGAAGGTCACCGTGAGGGTCGGCCAGCAACTGCAAGAGGGACAGGTCATCGCCAACGTCGGGCGCACGGGACGCGCCACGACGAACCACCTGCACTTCGAGGTCCGCGTCAACGGCAAGCCCGTCAACCCCATCCCCTACCTTCGCTGACGCGTTCCTAAAACAAGGGGAGGAAGCCCGTCAAGCCCCCTCCCCGCACTTTTTCCCTCCCTGCTCTCCGCGGGGGTCCAGATCACTCTGCCCCCTCGTCTATCTCCCCTGTGGGCAGGGCGCTCGATTGAGGGGGCGCCGCATCTGCGCCCTCCGCTCCATTCGACGCACTGACCTGCAGGCGCGTCACCAGGATCTGCCCGATTCGATAGCTCTCTATGTCCATGACCTCAAACTTGTGCCCTCCGTAGGCGACGAAGTCCATGCGGTGAGGGATACGCCGGAGCATGTACGTCATAAAGCCGCCGATCGTTTCGTAGTTCTCCTCGTCGGGGAAGGCGTCGAGCTTCAGGACG
Source organism: Fretibacterium sp. (assembly GCF_057312375.1). Classification (NCBI taxonomy): domain Bacteria; kingdom Thermotogati; phylum Synergistota; class Synergistia; order Synergistales; family Aminobacteriaceae; genus Fretibacterium; species Fretibacterium sp. The sequence goes on along the minus strand of NZ_DBHLDX010000048.1, from coordinate 7,233 downwards.
TGCTTGACGTCCTCGATGGGGGTGGCCCCCTCCAACAGCCACGACGTATCGTCCCGCTTCGTGATCTGCTCCTCCTCTCCGACAAGCCGCCCCATCAGCATCAGCATGATGTCCTGCAGCGTGATGATCCCCACGACAAGCGCGTACTCGTTCAGCACGACGGCCAGGGTTTCCCCCCTCCCCTTGAAGTGGTCCATCGCCTCCGCCAACGTCAGGGTGTCGGGGAGGATGAGCGGCGGACGAATCTCGAACCCGCTGTCAAGGGCCAGGCGCTGGCCCTTGATGACGCGCTCCAGGAGCTCCTTCGAGTCCACGTAGCCGACGATGTGGTCGATGTCCTTATCGCACACCAGATAGGTGGAGTGGGCCTCCTGGGCAATCTTGTCCTTGATGCTGCTCTCGTCCTCGTGCAGGTCGAAGTAGACGATGCTCTCCCTTGCGGTCATGGCGGACGGGACCGTGCGCACATCCAGCTCAAAGACGTTGCCGATCAGGTCCTTCTCCTGCTTGCGGAGCACCCCCGCCACCGTCCCTGCCTCTACCATGGCGTAGAGGTCGTCGGAGGTGATGTCGTCCTTCCTCTTCTCCGGGAAGCCCATCAAGCTGTAGATGGCGCTGCTCACGGCGTTGAGCATACGGGCGATCGGGCCGCAGAAGAAGATGAGGCGCCTCATGCCGTCGATCGTCCTGACCGAGGTCCTCTCCGGAATGGCCATGGCGATGCGCTTTGGGATCTGGTCCGCGAACACGACGAAGAAGATCGTAACCCCAAAGAAGGGGAGCGCGGAGGCGATCTGGGCGCGAACGGGGCCGGGGATGGCCTCGGGAAGGCGCGCCAGGATCAGGGGCGCAAAGGATGCGTCCCCCACGATGCCCGCCAGGATCGCCACGAAGTTCAGCCCGATCTGAACCGTCGTGAAGAACAGGCCCGGCTGGTCCTGAAACGACAGGACCCTCGCGGCCTGAAGGTTTCCCTTCTCCGCAAGCGGCCGTAGCTTGACCCTGCTCGAAGCCGCCAGCGATATCTCCGCCAGGGAGAGAAACGCGCTCGCCGCAGCCAGGAGCATCACGGCAATCAATCCAAACAACATCTTTATTGCCTCCTCGTTACACGTCAAGGCCGCGGGCAGCCTGGGCTGTGCGTCGCGATGAAGTGGTCGATCAGCCGTCTGGAGATGCTCGCGGAGTTGGGGATGCCCTTCGGGATGTCCTGCGGCGCAAACCAGCCGGCCTCCCCGATCTCCACCCCATCGGGGCGCAGCTCCCCTCCCTTCCAGCGGGCCGTGAACCCCAACATCAGCGAACACGGAAAGGGCCAGGACTGGCTGCCGAAGTAGCGGATGTCCTGGACCTCGATGGACACCTCCTCCATCACCTCGCGGGACACCGTTTGCTCCAGCGTTTCTCCGGGTTCCACAAAGCCGGCGAGGACGCTGAAGCGCCCCGCAGGCATGTTCAGGTTGTGGGCCAAAAGGAGCTTCCCCTCCCGCTCGATGGCCGTGATGATCGCCGGGGAGAGCGGCGCGTAAAACGTGCGCCCGCACTCGACGCAGCGCCGTCCTCTGTCCTCCTCGCGGGGCACGAGGGGCGCGCCGCAGAAGGAGCAGAGTCGGACGTTCCCCCACCAGCTCATGTACTGCCACGCGGCCCCAGCCCGCGCAAAGGGGCCGTCGCCGAACTTTCCCCAGACCTGACGCAGCCCCAGCCACTCCGACCCCGCCGGAGGCTGAAACGCCTCGTCCACCTCGCACCAGGGCGTCAACTCCTGCCAGGGACGGGGAAAGTCCAAGGAGCAGCGAAGCGCAGACGACGGGCGCTCCTCCGGGTCGGCCAGGGCGTCCCGCGCCGCCAACACCCTGTCGCCTTGAAAGATCAGCACGGCTACTGTCCTTTTACGACGCGGACGTCCCCGACGCGCCGGGTGTAGCCCTTCGAGTCGAAGTACTCCAGCACGGGAAGGATGAACTTGCGAGAGCTCTGCGTCCTGTCCCTTACGGCGGCCAGGGTCACGTTCCCGCCGATCTCCCGCAGGATGTCCTGCATCGCCCGCTCCAGCTCCGCCGTCAAGACGTAGCCCCCCGGCAGGAGGGCCAGCTCGCGCGAGTTCCTGAGGCTTTGGATGAGCGCACCGAACACGGGCTGCGAGAGCTTCATCTCGTCCCGCAGTTCGTCCAGCGTGAGGAGCTGCCACCCCTGCCGGCGGCAGATCTCCGCCAGCCTCTGGCTGTTCTTCAGAAATTCCCCCTCGCTCTTCGGGGCAAAGTCCGGCGTGCGGACCTTGTTTTCGTCCAGCACCAGGGCACCGTCCTCGATCATCAGGGCGATCAGGGAACGGAGCGCGCGGGCGTCCGGCAGGGGGACCTTCCGCAGCGCCTCGTCCAGGGGAAGGCCCGCCTCGGCGGGGAAGGACTTCTGGTAGGCCAGGACGGCGTCCTTCAGGTCCGCCTTCAGCTCCGCGCAGCGGGCAAGCGAAAGGTACAGCGGCTTATCCCCCTTCAGCTCCACGATCTTTCCGGCTCCGGCGAGGTTTCTCGCGATGTCGGCACAGTTGGCGAGGGTCTCCTGCATCGCCACCGCTGCGCTCTGGGCGTCCATCACCCTGGCGTCGTCGATGAGCCGCTCCAGGCGAACCGAGGGCGTTCCGGCGGACAGGAGCGCCCGCATTCGGGCGAGCACCCGCGCCCTTGCCGCGGCCCCCCTGGGCTTGTGGGAGTAGGGAAAGACCACGCCGCCTCCGCCAATCGTGATCAGCGGGCTGTAAAAGCGAACGATGAACCGCTGGTTCAGGGTGCAGACCACCGGCTCCTCAAGGACGAGCTGGGCAGGCTCCTCGGTCCCCGGCCGTATCTGCTTCGACTGCAAGAGCGCCACCCGCGCCAGGACCTCGGACGTTCCGATGCAGAGGTGAACGCGCTGCCAGTGCCGCAGCGGCTCGCGGACGGAAGGCAGGAGCCGGATCGTAGCGTCGAAGCAGGTCGTCGGAGCGTAGATCCCCCTCTGGCAGACGACGTCGCCGCGCTCGATCTGATCCACGGCGACGTTCGTCAGGTTGGCCGCCACGCGCTGCCCCGCGCAGGCCTCGTCAACCGGATGGCCGTGGACCTGAAGGCTGCGCACCTTCCCCTGCCTCCCGGTGGGGAGCACCTCCACCTCCGTGCCGGGACGCGCGATCCCGCGGTAGGCGGTCCCCGTGATCACCGTGCCGAAGCCGGAGATGGGGAAGGCCCGGTCGATGGGCAGGAACAGGGCGCCGCTGCGGGGGCGCGGCCTCACCCGATCCACCAGGGACGCGATCTCCCGCCTCAAGACGTCCAAATTGGCGCCGGACAGGGCCGAAACGGGAACGATGGGTTTCCCTTCCAGGAACGTGCCGCGCACGAACTCCTCCACGTCCTCCTGAACCAGCTCCACCATTCCCTCCTCCACCCGGTCGGCCTTGGTGATGGCGATGAGGCCGTCGTGCACTCCAAGGAGCTCCATGATGGCCAGGTGCTCCCTGGTCTGGGGCATGACCCCCTCGTCCGCAGCCACCACGAGGAGCGCCGCGTCGATGCCGGAGGCCCCGGCCACCATCTGCCGGATAAAGCGCTCATGCCCCGGCACGTCGATGACGCTCACAACGCGCCCGTCCGGAAGGTGCAGCGGGGCAAAGCCCAGCTCTATCGTGATTCCGCGCTTTTTCTCCTCAAGCAGGCGATCGCAGTCCACCCCGGTGAGGGCGGAGATCAGGGTCGTCTTTCCATGGTCGATGTGTCCCGCCGTTCCGATGACGAGGCAAATCTCCTTCTCCTCATTCACAGGCACATTCCCCCTTCCCCGCGAGTGGGCCGGCCTCAGGCCGGAGGGCCGCAAGGGCACTCACCACGATCTCCTCGTCCCCCGGTTGGAGGGTCCTGACGTGCAGCACCAGCGCATCGTCCCTGGCGCCGGCGACGACGGGACGCTCTCCCTTCCTCAGGAGGGCCTGAAGGCGCCCCGCACCCCCTGCCGGATGTCCGCTGACGGCGACCCCCCAGCCCGCGAGAGGCTTCTCAGGGTAGGACCCTCCGCCCACGGCGTCCTCCACGGGAACCACCTCCACCTGCGCGACAACCCGTCCCCGCAGGGCGGCAGCAAGGCCCTCGGCGCGCTCCCTGAGGGCCTCCGGAGGGATACGGATCATGGCCGGCGTCGGGATGTCGTCGAGCGCCCCGCGCCTGTAGAGGCGCAGGGTTGCCTCAAAGGCGGACAGGGTGATCTTGTCCACGCGCAGCGTCCTGAGGACGGGGTGCTTCCTCAAGCCGTTCACGACGGCGCGCTTTCCGGCGATGACGCCGATCTGGGGGCCGCCCAGCATCTTGTCCCCCGAGAAGGTGATGAGGTCTACGCCCTGCTGCAGGGAGGTCCGAACGTCCATCTCCCCCTGCAGGCCCAGCAGTTCGCCGTCCACGAGGAGGCCGCTTCCGGCGTCCTCCATAAAGACCACCCCGCGCTCGTGGGCCAGCGCGGCCAGGTCCTTCCTCTCTGGGGCCGCGGTGAAGCCCTCGATGCGGAAGTTGGAGGGGTGTACCTTCAGGAGCATCGCCGTGTTCTCCCCCAGGCCGGCCCTGTAGTCCTCGAGGTGCGTTCGGTTCGTCGTGCCCACCTCCACCAGCTTCGCGCCGGAGAACTCCATAATGTCCGGCACGCGGAAGGAGCCGCCGATCTCCACCAGTTCGCCCCGCGAGACGATGACCTCCCTGCCCCGCGCCAGGGCGATGAGGCAGAGGAGGACGGCTCCGGCGTTGTTGTTCACGACGAGCGCCGCCTCGGCGCCGGTCAGATCGCAGATCAGTCCTTCGACGTGGACGTTGCGCTGCCCCCGAACCCCCTGAGCCAGGTTGTACTCCAGGTTCGAGTACCCCCGCGCCGCGCGCTCCATCGCCCGCACGGCCTCCGCAGCCATGAGGGAACGGCCCAGGTTGGTGTGGATGACCACCCCGGTTGCGTTGACGACGCGGCGCAGGTTCGGCCTCTCCGCCTCGGTCAGGACAGCAAGGCACACCTCCCGGATGTGCTCCGGGGAGATGTCCTCCTCCCCTCCCGCGAGCATCCGGCGCCGGATGGCCGTCAACTCGCCGTTGATGGCCTGCTTCACCGTTTCCCTGCCCACCCGCTCCATCCAGGGCCTCGCCCAGTCCTGCGCCAGCAGGATGTCCATGCCAGGGATCGCCCGAAGTTTCCGCTTGATGTCCTCAACCGTCATCTTTGTCCCCACTCCTGAAACGTCTTCAAAATTCTCCCGGCGGCGCGCGCCGCCGGCTGGATAGTTTTCTTCAATCATTCTATAATATCAACCATTCTATAATAATTGAGTTCAGTGCTCAAGCGATAGACGCAGGAGGATGCTCTCGATGGTCACAGTGAACGCATTCGGAAAGTCCGGCCCGGAACCGGCCGCAATGACGAAGGAGGCGCTGGAGAAGGGGGCGGACGAGGTTCGCGTGATCGTTGACAGCCCAACGGCAGCCGCGAGCGTCAGAGATTTTTTGATTGGTGCGGGCCTCCGCGTCCAGCTCCAGGACGACGAGGGACAGCTGATCGTCGTCGGCGAAAAAAAAGCGGCTGCCGACGACGGACCGAAAGGGCAGACGCCCCCTCCTGCCGCCGCGCAGGAAGCCAAGTCGCTCGACGGGTCGCCGCACCGCGAGCCGCGTCGGGAGGAAGAGCCGCGTCAGGTGGAGGGACTGCCCCCAAAGCCCCAAGTCCCCTCCCGGAAGCCCTCCGTGGAGGAAGCGCCAGGCGGCCGCCGCGAGAAGCGCTCCCGCTCAAAGCAGAAAAAGGGACTGGAAGCCATCCCCCAGAAGGGACAGGAGCTCACCCCTCCGCGCGACGACACGTCCCTTGCCGTCCTCATCACGGGGGAAACCTTCGGGCGTGGCAGCGAGGAGCTTGGAGGGGTGCTCGTGAAGAGCTTCTTGAAGACGCTGGCGGGCCTTGAGACTCCGCCGACCGTTCTGGCCCTGATGAACGGAGGGGTGAAGCTGGCCCTCTTCGACTCCTCCACCTGCGACCGCCTGAAGGACCTGGAAAGGCGGGGGACCAGGGTCCTCGTGTGCGGCACCTGCACCAATTTTTACGGCGTAACGGACAGCGTCGGCGTCGGCGTCATCTCCAACATGTACGAGATCGTGGAGACGATCGCCAGGGCGGGCAGGATCCTGAGCCTCTGACCCCAGGGCAGGCTCAGAGGAAAAGGGGCTTAAGGGCCCCCAGAAAGGGGGAGAGGGAGACCGTGAACTCGGAGTGGAAGTCCGGGGCCGAACGGCCCGTCATGGAAGGGGACCTGCAGTACCATATTCGCTGCAGGAGGGGCGACGTGAACCGCTACGTCCTCCTCCCGGGGGACCCGGCCCGCGTCGAGGTCATCGCTCAGGGTTGGGGAAGCGCGCGCTTCATAGCCGACAACCGAGAGCACCGGACGTGGAGCGGCGAGTTGGAGGGCGTCCCCGTCACCGCGTGTTCCACCGGCATGGGGGGACCGTCCACCTCCATCGCGATGGAGGAGCTGGCCGCACTTGGGGCCGACACCTTCATTCGCGTCGGGTCCTGCGGGGCCATCCAGGAGGAGGTCGAGTGCGGCGACCTCGTCATCTGTTCAGGAGCCATGCGGCAGGACGGGACCAGCCAGGATTACATCGACCTGTCCTACCCCGCGGCGGCCAGTTATGAGGTGACCGCCGCCCTCGTGGAGTCGTGCGAACGCCTCAATATCCGCTACCACGTAGGCGTCAGCTGTACGACGGCATCCTTCTACTGCGGCCAGGCCCGACCAGGACTGAAGGGGTACGCCCAGTCCTCCCAAGCCCATAAGGTCGAAGACCTGAACCGCGCGGGCGTCATGAACTTCGAGATGGAAGCCGCCACGGTCCTCACCCTGGCCGGGATCTACGGCCTGCGCGCAGGGGCCGTTTTCGCCGTCGTCGCCCACCGACTGAAGGACTCGTTCCAATACGCGGGCATCGATCACAGCGTTCGGGCAGCCAACGAAGCCCTGAAGGTCCTGGCCTCCTGGGACAGGGCCAGGGAGGCCAAGGGGAAGCCCTTCTGGTTCCCTGGCCTCCTCGCCTGACGGATGGAACGCAAGGATACGAAAAATCCCCTCAGGCCCGCGATTTGACGGGCTTGAGGGGACTCAAGGGCTCAAACTCTACGCGAAGTCGCGGCGCTCCTTGATGCGCGCGGCCTTTCCGCTCAGCTTGCGCAGGTAGTACA
>NZ_DBHLDX010000047.1:0-13986 GCF_057312375.1 Fretibacterium sp. | reverse complement strand
GATGGCGAGGTCGACGGGTCCCTCGACCTCCGTGACGTTCCGGTGCACGGGGAGCCCCGATATGACGTCGGCCTTGGGGTTGATGGGATAAATGGCTCCGCCGTAGCCGAAGGACTGGAGGTAGCGGAGCGTCCGCCCCGTCAGGCGCTCCAGGCTCGACGAGGCTCCGATGATGGCGATGCTCTCCGGGGCGAAGAGCTTCCTCAGGGGATGGGACAACAGGGCTTTGTTCGCTTCTTGCATGTGTAGGGTTCCTCCCGTTCGATGACGTCGGCCCAGGAGGGCCGCAAAAGGGCCGCCCTCTGACGAGGACGGCCCTGCATGACGGAGGAGATGGCCTCCAGACGACGTTCGCCGCCGGTGCGGGACGCCAAAGGCCATGCTTTTCCGCATACCGGCCCGAATCCGCGCGGGGGGCGTGCGCTCCCTGCGAAAGGCCGGTCTCCTGGCTCGCTCTCCCTACTCCGGCCCCCTTCCCAGGACGAAAAACGTCCCAGTGGGCACAGCCGGCATTGCCGAGCTTACAGTGGCGGGTCCGCGCCGGTCTTTCACCGGACTTCCCGAACGCCTTTCGAGGTTCAATTGTCTGTCTTCATAACTATACGGCAAAACACGAGATTGTCAAACGAGGAATGCCGGACCAAAACCGAAGGTTAAAAATCGTGGGATCTTGCTCACACTTGCTGCGTAAGAACGTTTCCTTGTCTCTTCTGTCATTTTACTTTTCACCCGTCGGGTGAAAAGTAAAATGACAAGCAGGTGTCCAGAGGACAAGTCCTCTGGTTGGGGCTGGAGCGAAGCCCCAGGGCCTTGCCTGCGGATTTTGGGCCCGCCCGGACGATCGTCGCGATCTCCCGAGGCCCACCGCATTGCAACAGATACCCCTGTTCAGCGCCGCATTTCCATCGTTTCTACCGATCGCATACCCCGTACAACCCCTCCTTTCCGTCAGAGGAATCGACGTTACACTGAAACGCGCAATTTTGGGAGAAGGGCCGCTTGCTGTTTCTCTGCGGTGTGGCCCATTCAGGAAGGGAGTTTTTTTACATGATCGAAAGTCGGTTCAACATTGCGGCGGTCCTGCTGGCCGTGGCGGCATTCCTCTTCGGTGGGAGCACGGCCTACGCGGCAAGCCCGGACATTGCACCCTCGTTGACTTATTCGATGCTCACGCACCAGGAAGAGGGCTTCGAGGCCTCAATCCAGATACCGATCCTCGGCGGGACGGGCAGCTTTGATCTGGAGGCGGCGGTGAACGCCCACGGCCTGGAGGCCTCCGTGGCCCTCTACAAAGACTTCATGTCGAAGATGGCAGAGCTGAAGGCGGAGGGCTCCAAGAACTACGCGCTGACGGCCGGCAGTAGCGTGGCCTCATACGAGGACGGCCTACTGACGCTGGAGCACAGCAGGACCGAGGTCATGGCCTCGTCCGAAACCGTCGTCCGCTACGAGACCATCGAGCTCGGAACTGGACGGGAGCTTGCCCTCTCGGACCTCTTCAAGGACGACGGTTACTCCAAGGCCCTGAGCGGCATCGTCAAAGCCCAGATGAAAGAGCAGATGAAGAAGGACGAGTCGAAGACCTACTTCCTGGACGAACTGGAGAAGAACTTTGAAATCGGCAAGGACCAGCCCTTCTACATCAAGGACGGCGAGCTCATCCTCGTCTTCAACCAGGGGACCGTGGCGCCCTACTCCATGGGGACCTGCACGTTCGTCATCCCCACGAAGGAAATTCAGAGCTCTCTGGCCCAGCAGACCTATTTGAAATAATACGGCTCCGCCCTGGAGCAATCGACATGGCCCTCTGCACTCATATAAGTGCAGAGGGCCATGTCGTGTCTTTTCCTCCGATGCCTCCGTCGGTGTAGCGCATGGGCGACCACCTCCGTACGGCCTTTCTTGCAGGGCATCTCAATCGAGGCTGGCGCGCTCCAGCAGTTGAAGGGTATCATCCGTATCACCAAGGATGTAGAGTACGGCGTTTTCCTTCGCGTAATCGATGGCGCGCCGCCCTTCCTTATCTACCTTCTTTGCGTCTGCGCCCGCTTCGAGCAGAAGTTTCGCCTTCTTCTGAGGGGCCTTTTCATCCAGCAGGGCCCACATAAGAGGCGTTCGTCCGAAGGGGTCGCAGCAGTTCACGTCCGCTCCAGCCTCGATCAAGAGCTTGACAATCTCCGGAGCTAGAGAATGAGCTGCGGCCAGAGATAAAGGGGTTGCACCGAAATTATCCCTCCAAATCCGCGCCAGCCTTAAGCAGAGCTGCAACGACTTCAGGATTACTGTTGTGACAGGCGGCTCCGCTTAACGCTGTCTGGCCATAGCCATCTCCGTCATCGATACCCTCATCCGCCCCGGCCTCGAGCAGGGTGGTGATGACCTTCGGGTCAGGATAATATTCGGCGGCAAGGTGAAGCGGGGTGATGCCATATCGGCCGCAACAGTTGACGTCGGCTCCCGCCTCGACCAAGGTGATAACGATCTTCGGGGCAAGATGGTTGTAGACGGCCCGGTACAGCGGGGTGTCGAACTGTTCGTTTTGGGCGTTGACGTCGGCTCCGGCCTCAATCAGCGCGGTGATGAGCTCCGAGTTGGGATCATGGTTCAAGGCGCAGATCAGTGGGGTGTTGCCATAACTGTTCTTGGCGTTGACATTCGCGCCCCTCTCGATCTGTTCCATGATTTCCTCAACCGTTCCTTTTCGACAGAGCAAGATGAAGTTTTGGTCGGAGAGCGGCTCTGCCGCCGGATCATTCTCCTCCCTATTTTATTAGCATCCTTTGCTCAGTGTGCTCAGGGGGTGAGGCAATGCCCCCGTACATCACCTGGCAGTATAGAAGAAGGGATGCACTGATATCAGTGCATTAGAAGATGTATTTTTATCACGGACGCAGTTTCGCCGGCAGGGGCAGACAGCCAGGACAAAAAGTGGGTTAAAGAAAGGGAATGTGTCATGCAAATCGTTGTCCATAGAAGCGCCGCCCAGATCGGCGGCAACGTCATTGAGGTCAGGAGCCGAAACACGAGGGTGATCTTGGACGCCGGGAGGGAACTGCCGCCCCTTGACGGTTCGCGGCGCGCCGACCGGATGGAGGTCGAAGGGCTGACGTTTGGTAAGAGAGCCTTCGACGCCGTATTCCTCAGCCACCATCACGGCGACCACTGCGGGCTTCTCGATCGCCTGCTCCCGGATATCCCGGTGTACGCGGGGCGCAGGACGTCCCATGTGCTCGACGTCATCGCGGACTTCACCGGTGGCGCCAAACGCCGCACCCGCCCCCTGGAGGCGGATACCGTTCGCGTGGGGGACCTCACGGTCACACCCATCTCCGTGGAACATTCCTCGCACGAGGCCTTCATGTTCCTGATTCAGGATGAAGGTCGGGACGAGAGGAAACGGGGCAAAAGCGTCCTCTACACCGGCGATTATCGAAACGTGGACGGCGCCGTGGAGCGGCTGCGGGAGAGGGTCGGCGCGGAGGGGCTTGACCTCCTGATCACGGAGGGTACCAACGTTGCCGTGGAGAGTCCGCTCTTTCGGGACGAGGATGCGGTTGCCGCTGCGGCCGAAAAGCTGATGGCCGAGTGCGGAGGGACGGTCTTCGTCCTCTGCTCCTCGACGAACGAGCCCCGCGTCCGCGCGCTGCACGCGGCCTGCGCCAGGGCAGGACGGACCCCCTGCCACGACCTCTTCATGAGCGCGGTGCGCTCCCTCCTGGCCCCTGCGGACCCCCAGCCCCCGATGCGCTTTGTCGCCGGTCGCGTCGCCCCGGAGCGCCCGGAAAAATTTTCTCACTTCAAAGCGTTCTATGACAGGCGCCAACTCGTTGGGGCGGAAAGACTCGCGAAACGTCCGGAGAGGCTGACGGTATTCGTCCGAACATCGATGTTCCCCCGCTTTGAAGGAGGGAGCTCCTTCATGACCCGCTTTCTTCGGGAGCGCGGCGGGGAGGGGCACGCGCTGATCTACTCCCTGTGGGGCGGCTACAAGCGGACCGAGCACATGCGGTCCGTGCTGGATTTCTGCGCAGAGCGGGGGATACCCATAACGGACATCCACTCCAGTGGTCACGCCTCGAACGAGGCGATCCGGAATTTCGTCGCGGAGGCTGCACCTCGGGCACTCATCCCGATTCATTGTGCCCCGGAGGATCGGGAGCGCTTCCGTGCCCTGCACGAGAACTGCATCCTCCTCCGGGATGGAGAGGCGTGGGCGGTCGAATGATTCCGTGCAGCGAAGCTGAGGGAGTTGGAAAGACAAGTGCCCCGCTGAACCTTAGTCAAGCAAGAGGACAGAGGAAGCGAAAGGATCGCCAACTTAAAACGGACCGTTTTTTGCCCGCGCTTCTCGTCCCTGCGGATTGGGGGGAAATCGCACTTGCCTAAAAGCCCTTTTGGTGGTATCGTATCCGAAATTGAATGAAAAAGCGATGAAGAGGACAATTCGCCCTGTCCTGCGCGTTTGCGCGGGGCGGATATCCAGAGAGGCACGCCGTAGGCTGAGAGGCGCGCTATATCCGGAAGCAGGACGAAACCCCCTCCGAGCTGGCGTCGAGGCTTGATCTCTTTTTGTGTGGAGAGGGAGATAAGACGTCGGGGTCCGCCCCTCACAGCGGGCTTAAGTGCCGGCCCTTCGAGGCCGGAAGTGGAGTGGAACCGCGAACGTGTGCCCACGTCGTCTCCTGTGTGTGAGATGACGCGGGCACTTTTTTTGTTTCTTGGACCGACGCCTCGAAAGGGATGTGCCGTTGGTCTGCCCTGGTCGGTACGTTGCGCGGTTCGGCTGGCGATTGCGAAGTTTGCTCCGCAGGGCGGAGCTGCTTTAGAATTCAAGAGGGGGATGGGAACATGCTGAAGTTCGAGGGAAGCAACGGAAAGTCCTGTGAGTTTGACCGGGAGAGCGTGAGGGCGTCCGAGGTTCTGGAGGCGCTTGGCCTGCAGAAGAAGGCGATCGCCGCAAAGCTGGACGGCACGGCGGTGGATTTGAACCGCGAGGTCAGCACTGGCGGGAGAATGGAGCCCTTGACGGCGGCCGACGAGGAGGGCCTTGACGTCCTGCGCCACAGCTGCGCGCACCTCATGGCTCAGGCCATCGAGAGGCTCTATCCGGGGACGCACTTCGGCATCGGCCCCTGCATCAAGGATGGCTTCTACTACGACGTGGACGCGACGGGGACCATCACGGAGCAGGACCTGCCTGCCATCGAGGCGGAGATGAGGAAGCTGGCCGGCGCGGCCGAGAAGGTCGAGCGGGAGGAGATGCGGCGCGAGGACGCTCTGAAGTTCTTCAAGGACCGGGGCGACCCCTATAAGGAAGAGCTCATCTCCGAGCTGGAGGCGCCGACGGTGTCCCTCTACCGTCAGGGGGACTACGTGGACCTGTGCCGCGGGCCTCACGTGCCGGACACGTCCGTCATCCGGAACTTCAAGCTGCTCTCCGTGGCCGGCGCCTACTGGCGCGGGAGCGAGAAGAACAAGATGCTGACCCGCATCTACGGCACGGCCTTCGCGACGCCCGACGAGCTGAAGGCCTACCTGAAGCGCATGGAGGAGGCGAAGCTGCGGGACCACCGCAAGCTGGGCCGCGAGCTTGACCTGTTCAGCCTGCACGAGGAGGGGCCCGGCTTCCCGTTCTTCCACCCGAAGGGGATGGTCGTGATGAACACGCTCATCGACTTCTGGCGCCGCGAACACGTCCGCCGCGGCTACCAGGAGGTCCGGACGCCCCAGATCCTGGACCGCGAGCTGTGGCTCCGCTCCGGCCACTGGGACCACTACCGCGAGAACATGTACTTCACGGAGATCGACGAAAAGCCCTTCGCCATCAAGCCGATGAACTGTCCGGGCGGTATCCTGATCTACAAGACGCAGCTGCACAGCTACCGCGAGCTGCCCATGCGCATCGGGGAGCTGGGCGTCGTCCACCGCCACGAGCGCAGCGGCGTACTGCACGGGCTGATGCGCGTGCGCTGCTTCACGCAGGACGACGCGCACATCTACTGTGAGCCCAGCCAGATACAGCAGGAGGTCATGGGCATCATGGACCTGTGCCGCTATGTCTACAGCGACGTCTTCGGGTTCAAGTACGCCGTGGAGCTCTCGACGAAGCCGGAGAACGCGATGGGGAGCGCGGAACAGTGGGAGGCTGCGGAGAACGGCCTGAGGGCCGCGCTGGAGCAGTCCAACACGCCCTATCGCGTCAACGAGGGCGACGGCGCCTTCTATGGTCCGAAGATCGACTTCCACCTTGAGGACTGCATCGGCCGCACCTGGCAGTGCGGGACGATCCAGCTGGACTTCCAGATGCCGGAGCGCTTCGACATGCACTACATTGCGGAGGATGGGAAGGAGCATCGGCCCGTCATGCTGCACCGCACGATCCTGGGCAGCCTGGAGCGCTTTATGGGCATCCTCATCGAGCACTTCGCGGGCGCCTTCCCCTACTGGATCGCGCCCGTGCAGGTGGAGCTGATCCCCATCTCCGAGGCGCACCGCGCCTACGCTGAGGAGCTGAGGAAGGAGCTCATGAGCTGGGGCGTGCGGACGGAAACGGACAGCCGCGACGAGAAGCTGGGCAAGCGCATCCGTGACGCACAGCTGCAGAAGGTGCCCTACATGGTCGTGATCGGGGACAAAGAGCGCGACGAGCATCAGGTCGCGGTGCGCGAGCGCACGAAGGGCGACCTGGGCAGCATGTCCCTTGAGGCGTTCCGAAAGCTCCTGAGCGCGGAGTTCAACCCCATCCATTGACGCAATCGTCCTGAGCGGGGACGGAGGGGACCGGGAGGGAACAGCGCCCGGTCCCTCGCTTATTGCCCGACCGGAGACTCGGTCCTCGTCGGCTCTTCTGAAGTGCGTTGACTTCCCCGAACGAAGCACATAAAATGAAGGGCGCAGTGTTGTCGAAAGGGGCGTTGTTGGCCCCTTTCGGCCTGCGCATCCGAAAGTATCGAGCTGGAGGTGAGTTTATGGACGGCGGCGGCAGTCAAAGCGACGGACAAGGCGTTCCCTTATCGCCCAGAATCGCGTGGCCCGGCGCTGTTCGCACCTGACCGCCGGCCCCGGAAAACGCGGAACGCCATCGTCCCTCCCCGTGCGGCGCAGCCGAGGGGTTCATCCCTTCTGCCTTGCGCCCACATTGCAGCGGCCCCGACGAGGGTCCGCTCATTGCCTTTAGTCTTTTAAAGAGGAGGCGTGGGACCAATGGACAATACGCGCACCATCCCTGCCGAGGAGAGCGCCTCCACGGCACAGCACCCCAACTACGAGGAGAGGATCGCCCAGGTGGTGCGGGGCAACCTGACCCCGAAGATCATGCGGGAACAGCTCCTCACCTATCACGAGAACGACATCGCCGCCGCCCTGGACCTCTTGAAGAAGGAGGACCGCTACCGACTTTACAGCGTCCTGAATCCGGAAACCCTGGCGGACGTCCTGGAGTACTCCGAGAGGATCAACGAGTACGTCGGCGAACTCAACCTCAGAAAGAGGGCGGAGGTGCTGGCTCACCTTGAGCCCTCGGTGGCCGTCGATTACCTCCAGGAGGTCGAGAAGGGGGAGCGCGCCGCCATCATCGACCTGATGCCGGACGACGCGAAGCAGGAGATATCCCTCCTGAGCTCCTTTGACGAGGACGAGATCGGCAGCCGGATGACGACGAACTTCGTCATGATCCACATGGGGATCAGCGTGCGCCAGGCGATGCGCGAGCTGGTGGAGCAGGCTGCGGACAACGACAACATCTCCACGATCTACGTGGCGGACGACGACGGGATCTTTGCGGGCGCCATCGACCTGAAGTCCCTGATCATCGCGCGGGAGGGGACGGAGCTGGAGTCCATCATCATGACCTCCTACCCCTACGTCTACGCGAACGAATTGATCGAGGACTGCATCGAGCGCATCAAGGACTACTCCGAGGACTCGATCCCCGTGCTGGACCAGGAGAACCGGCTGAAGGGAGTCCTCACGGCGCAGGACGTGGCCGAGCTCATCGACGATGAGATGGGGGAGGACTACGCCAGGCTGGCCGGTCTGACGGCGGAGGAGGACCTTCAGGAGCCTCTCTCAATGAGCATCGTCAAACGCCTGCCCTGGCTCCTGGTGCTGCTGGGGCTGGGGCTGGTGGTGTCGAGCGTCGTGGGCCTCTTTGAGGCGGTCGCCGCGGGGCTGACGATCATCGTCGCCTTCCAGTCGCTCATCCTGGACATGGCGGGCAACGTCGGAACCCAGTCCCTCGCCGTCACCATCCGCGTCCTGATGGACGACCAGTGTACCGGGCGGCAGAAGCTCTACCTCGTCGCGAAGGAGGCGAAGATAGGGCTCTGCAACGGACTGATCCTGGGGACCCTTTCGATCCTCTTCATCGGCCTCTACCTCTTCCTCATCAAGGGGGAGGCGGCGCACTTCGCGTTCTCGATCTCGCTCTGCGCCGGGGTGGCTCTGGCTCTCTCCATGTCCTTGTCCAGTATCTCCGGGACGACGATCCCCATCCTCTTCAAAGGGCTTGGCGTGGACCCGGCCGTGGCGTCGGGGCCGCTCATCACGACGGTCAACGACCTGATCGCCGTGGTGACGTACTACGGTCTGGCCGAGGGGCTCCTTCGCGGGTTTTTGGGGGGCTGAGGCCTTTTTGGCCTGGCGCAGGGTCCGCAAGCAAAGAGCAGCGCCCGGCTTCCATGGAGCCGGGCGCTGCTTCAGGCGTAGCGAACGTCCTCGCTCTGAGTGGCGGTGGCCCCCTGGGGAGCCGGCTTGCCCCTGGCGGCGAAGAGGACGCTGATGAGGATCAGGGCCGCGCCGGCGTAGCCTCTGGCGTCCAGCGTCTCCCGAAGAAAGAGAAAGGCGAGGAGCGCGGAGAACACGGGCTCCATGGCGAAGAGCAGCCCTGCGTGCTCCGGCGTCGTGTACCTTTGGGCCACGGGCTGAAGGACGAAGCCGAAGGCGCTGCAGAGGAGGGCGAGCCCTAGGACCGCGGCCCACTGGACGGCGTTCGCCGGCCAGGCAGGGACCTCCAGCAGGAAGGAGGCGACGAATCCCAACAGGGCCGCGAAGGCGAGCTGCCAGACCCCCAGGAGAAGCCCGTCCTCCTGGCGTGTAAAGACGTCCGTCAGGAGGATTTGACAGGCGTACAGCAGGGCTCCGCCCAGGCAGAGGAGCTCGCCCCATTGCAACGTCATGGCGTCCCGAAGGGTCAGGAGGCCAATGCCGGCCATCACCGCAGCCGTCCCGACCACGGTAGCGGCGTCAGGGACCCTCCGCCGGAAGATCGCCTGGAGGAGGGGGACGAACACGACCGTCGCGCTGGTCAGGAACCCCGCTGCGGAGGCCGAGGTGGTCCTGAGCCCGTACATCAGGAAGGCGAAGAGCCCGAACAGGAAAAGCCCAAGGATCGCTCCGCGCCGGAGGGTGCGTGGCGTGGTGCGGTGAATCTGCCGCGCGAAGATCGGCGCCACGGTCAGGAAGGCGATGCCGAAGCGCAGTGCGATCATCGAAAGGGGCGGGATTCCCTCAAGCCCCATCTTCATCAGGAGGTAGGAACTTCCCCACGCCATGGCCACCAGCCCCAGCGCTGCGTCTGCCCTCTGCTGCGTCCAGCGGATTCCCCGCTGTCCTGCCACAAAACTCGCCAGCGTCCTCATGTTCATCGCTCCTTTTGCCCCGAACGACCGAAAAGAGCCCAGACTGTGGGCCCCTTTCCTCGTTTTCCTGCACCGACCGGCTCGATCGTCTTTGAATCAATGATAGAGGACGGCTTGTTATTTTGAAATAGAATGTTTATACTGCTTAACAATACATCGTGTAATGGGTGAGGCCATGGAATCGACGTTCAATCGTTACGAGGTGTTCCTTAAGGTGGCGGAGCTCGGCAACATCACGCGGGCTGCGGAGGTGCTGAACTACACCCAGTCCGGGGTGAGCCACTCCATCGCGGCCCTGGAGAGGGAGGCGGGGTTCCCCCTGTTCCTGAGGGGCAGCGGCGGCGTCGCGCTGACGGAGAGGGGGCGGCGGCTCCTCGCTCCCGTTCAGGAGCTGGTGAACCGTCAGCGAAACCTGGCCCAGGCCATTCACGAAATCAACGACGTGGTCTGCGGCACGCTGCGCCTCGGCACCTTTACGAGCGTGTCGGCCCAATGGCTTCCCTGGATCATCAGGGACTTTCAAAGAAGCTGCCCCGGAGTGGAGTTCGATCTGCGGGCGGGGGACTACGACGAGATCGGCGACTGGATCCGGCGGGAGAAGATCGACTGCGGGTTCCTCTCTGCGCCTGTGCCGGAGGGGCTGTCCTTCCGGCCCCTGAAGGAGGACCCCATGAAGGTGATCCTCCCCCAGGGGCATCCCCTTGCGGAGCGCGAAAGCCTGACCCTCCCGGAGATCGCGCAGGAGCCCTTCATCATCCCGATGAAGGGCTCGGACAACGACATACAGGCGTTGCTGCGCCGGGCGGGGGTTTCCGTGCGCGTCCGTTACGCGCTGAACGACGAGTTCTCCGTCATGTCCATGGTGGAGCACGGCTTCGGCGTCAGCATCATGCCGGAGCTGATCCTGCGAAACTTCCGCTTCAACCTTCTGAGCCGGGACCTCTCTCCCGAAGCGCACCGGACGCTGGGCATTGCGTCGTTGCCTTCGGAGAGGGTATCCGTCGTGGGGCGAACCTTCATCCGATACCTGTCGGGGCCCGCTGTGGACCTGCTGAGGCTGTAGGCGTGGCGAGGGCCGCGCGTCATGCGGCGGGGTTCACGTGGATCATGATGTGCTTGACTCCGGGGAAGCGCTGCTCCACGCGGAGGTGGACGCGTTCCGCCACGGAGTGGGCCTTTCGGAGGGACTCGTCGCCGTCCACCGCGATCTCGAGGTCCACGTAGACCCTGTTGCCGAAACGTCTGGTGCGGAGCAGATCGACGCGCACCACGCCCTCCTGCGCGGCGATGAAGTCCGCCAGTTCCCGGTCGTAGCTCCTGCCGCAGGAGGTGTCCAGCAATTGCCCCAAAGCGTCCCGGGTCGTCCTGAGGGCAACGGCTACGATCACGAGGCAGATCACGACGCCGGCGGCGGGGTCCAGCGCGGGATAGCCCATCCTGGCGCCGGCGATGCCGATGAGCGATCCGATGGAAGAGAGCGCGTCCGACCGGTGGTGCCATGCGTCCGCCATGAAGGCCGCGGAGTTGAGGCGCAGGGCGCAGCGCCGCGTGTACCAGTACATCGCTTCCTTGACGGCGATGGACACGACCGCCGCCACGAGGGCGATGAGGCCGGGGCTGCCGCGCCTCGCGTCGTTTCCCGACAGAAGGTCCTCAAGGCCCGCCTTTCCGATCAGCCCTCCCGTCGCCAGCAGGATCAAGCCCAGGAGGAGGGTTGCGACGCTCTCAAATCGTTCGTGCCCGTAAGGGTGGTCGTCGTCCGCCGCCCGCTTTGAGAGGAGCACTCCGACGAGGGCGATGAGCGTGGCGAGGACGTCCGAGAGGGAGTGAGCCGCGTCCGAGACCATGGCGCTCGATCGCCCTGCGACGCCCGCGAACAGCTTGAACGCCGAGAGCGCCGCGTTGCCGGCGATCCCCATCAGGGAGAGGCGTCGGACGACGCCCCTCTCGTCATGGAGGCTTGCCCTCCTTGTCCCCTTCATCGCCGTTTCTCCGCTCGCTGTCATATCAGAGCCTCCGTTCCGCCGCCCGTGCGGCTGTGTGATCTCTCCTCTATGGCACTCCGTTCGGGGTATCGGGATAGAAAGAGGCGCACCCGCGGAACGTTCGACACTGTCCCGCAGATGCGCCGGTTTTAACCGTGCTCTGCTGCCGCTCACTTCGCGGCCCGGCCCCATGCCCCCATCCAAACGGGGGCATCGCCTGCTCAGTTTGTACTGTCGACCTCGCATCCTACCCCATTCAAAGAGAAAAGGGCGAGGATGTAATGCAGTGCAAAGAGATTACTGACATTATATGGGTCCGCTTGCGATCCGTCAACGGCTGCTTGAAGCCCAACCCCACAGGAGGCAAAGTTCTTAGAACGCACGCTGGGTCAGGCTTACACGTTTTCTGCTGCACCTGACGGGCAGGATTGAAAGACCTGCCGATGATGCGCTTCATCCTCAATGAATCTGTCGCAACCTGCGGATCGGGTGGGAAATACCAGCCTTGACAGTCTCGAGGGGCATTTATAGAATGACAACGATTTAGACTTTACCAATAACGCTTCATTGAAGAAGGGGAATTGTCATTCGTTGCCATGATGCTGCGAAGCGGTGCGGCGGGTGCATGTGCCTCATTGTGCGGTGCATGGAAGACCGTGCTCCCTCTCTTCGGGGTGGCGTTTCTCCTTAATGGGAGAGGCCACATTGTTGCCGGGAACCTATGTGTAGGATCGCGAAGGCAAGCGGTTTGGCGTTCAAAGACGAAAAGGGAGGTTTTTTGAAGATGAAACGGACAGTACGGTTCTTCCTTTTGGCGGTCCTGTTGTTCTGTCTGCTGTTCCCCGCGGGGACGGCCCTTGCGGTGACGAAGGTGCAGATCGTGGAGTACAAGTGTCGGGTGTGCGACAAGCTGTTTTACAACTTCAAAGGGGAGAAAGTGAGCGATAATGAGCTTGCGAAACAGGATGAACAGCTCGCTAAACTGTCGCAGCTGGCCGAACGTGGGAAGCGGCTCGAGGAGTGCCGGGGAGGCTACAAGTCGCACGTCCTCGATAAAACACGCGAGGGCGAGGCCACGATGGAGTTCATCTCCAAGAACCTGCAGCGGTTCTTCATCGTGAAGGACAGCGGAACTCTGAACGGGTCTTTGATGGAGTGGGAGTGTTTCATCTGCAAAAAACCCTTCTACTCCCTGAACCGAGAAAACCTTAACATCAAGGAATGGGACGAGCAGCAGAATTACCTCTTTAATCTGAAAGGGCGCCCCATATACCGGTGCAAGGACGGCTATTACGGACATGTCTTCATGCTCAAGAAGGAGAGCAGCTGCAAGTCCGAGGAACTTGCTGTCGTCGTGAACGACTTGTACTGGTCCAAGTAGGCTGCCGAATCTTTGAGAGGTGAATGGTATGCGTTCGAAAAAACTTTACGCCGTGCTGATGATGTCGGTTTTGCTCACCGTCGTTGGACGGGAGGGCCAGGCCGCGCTCCCGCAGAACTACCAGGAGTTCAAGGCCCGCTATCAGCAGGAGGGCAGGACGCCGGAGGGTGCAGTGAAACTGTACTTTGAGGCCGTGTTCTGCTACATCGACGAGGCGACGCGGGCCGAGGGCTCGAAGATGCTGCGCTACGCCCTGCACTACGACAGGCCGATCGAACAGTCGTACAACCTGACCACGTTCGTGGAGCGCCTGAGGGACCCCGAGATGCACCACATCTTCCGCGGCTTCGCGGAAGGAACCTCGCCCGAGAACGATTACCGGATGTCGCCGGACAATTTCAATCTCGTCGTAGGCAAGAAGGTGCAGGAACAGGGATACCTTAGAGTCTTCCTGCAAAACTCCGGGGCCGACAGCCCCAGGGCCGTGTGGATGAAGGAGTTCGACGGCCTGTGGTACATGATCAACAACGCCGGCACCTATGTCCAGGTCCGCCCGCCCAAGGCCTTCATCGATCGCACGAAGAACGCGCACGACGCGGACTATGACGCCGCAGAAACGCCCAAGGAACAAAGCGAGGCCAATGCCGGCAACCCGTCGGAGGAGAATGAGCCTTCTCCAACCCCAGATCCCTCGGATAAGGGGGAATCGACTGAGAACGACGAGGGACTCGTCTTCAAGTAGGCAAGGAGAACCCGTGGTCACGGCTGCGGACTTGTCCGAAGCGAAAGGGGAAGTGTCGAGCAGGGGCACAACGGCGGTGCACCAAGTACCGGCAAAAGGGGACGGCCTGAAGGCCGTCCCCTTAGCTGTCGAAAAGGTCCAATCATAGTGGACCCCAAGTAAGATGGCGGTTCAGATTTTTAATGAAGGGCTCCTCGCTTTTTTAAGTGGGTAGGCCTATCTGTAGCTTACCCGCGATGA
>NZ_DBHLDX010000046.1:0-15082 GCF_057312375.1 Fretibacterium sp. | reverse complement strand
CGCTTGACGCAGGGCAAAAGACTGAGTATTATGATTACACGGGTGCGGTTGCGCCGCACTCCTTTTTTTGCTCCAGGATTTTACTGAAAATTCTGTTGATTATGGGACCCCCTCCGCAGCCCACGGGCTGCGCTCATCAAAAACATGGCAGGTAATCTGCCGCAAGGAGGTTGTGTGAAATGAAGGTTCTGCGCAGCAGGAGGTTCACCATTGCATTGGCGGCGCTGCTCCTGGCCGCTGGCGTGTCGGGCGCGCTGGCCGCGCCGAAAAATGAGCTCCTGACCAGCAACGGAAACGGCATGGCCGTTTCGACCCAGCCCCTGGCGGACAAGGCCGGTCAGGACGTTCTGGACAGGGGCGGCAACGCCATCGACGCCGCCGTCGCCGTGGGGTACGCGCTGGCGGTCCTCCACCCCCAGGCGGGGAACGTCGGCGGTGGCGGCTTCGCCGTCATCCACACGGCAGATGGCGGGGACTACGCCCTCGACTTCCGCGAGATGGCTCCCGGCGCAGCTACGCGGGACATGTACCTGGACAAGGACGGAAACGTGATCCCTCAGGAGAGCACCCGCACCTACAAGGCCGTGGGCATCCCCGGAACGGTGGCTGGCATGAGCGCCATGCTGGAACGTTTCGGGACGATGAAGCTGGACCAGTTGATCGCCCCCGCCATCGAGATGGCCGAAAAGGGTTATGAGCTCTCCGAACGCCAGGCGAAGAGCATGGCCGACTTTGCGGACAAGTTCAGGAAGTTCCCCCACTCCCAGGGCTATTTCCTGCACGGGGACGGGACGCCCTACAAGGCGGGAGAGCTCTTCCAGCAGGCGGACCTGGCAGCGACGCTGAAGCGCATTGCCTCCGAGGGGCCAAAGGGCTTCTATGAGGGGGAGACGGCGGACCTCATCGTGGCGGACATGAAGGCCAACGGCGGCTTGATCACGAAGGAGGACCTGAAGAAGTACGAGGTCAAGTGGCGCGAGCCCAGCACGGCGGACTACCGCGGCTACAAGATCGTCTCCATGTGTCCACCCTCCAGCGGAGGGGCCATCGTGGCCGAGATCCTGAACGTCATGGAGAACGCCGACATGAGGGCTCTGGGCTGCCGCACCCCGGCCGCGCTGCACGTCATGGCCGAGGCCATGCGCCAGGCCTACGCCGATCGCAGCGAGTACATGGGCGACCCGGACTTCGTGAAGGTCCCCGTCGAGGAGCTGACCTCCAAGGCCTACGCCAAAAAGATCTACGACGGGATCGCCCCGAAGGGGGCCACTCCCAGCAGCAAGGTCCGTCCGGGGCTGGAGGCCCTGAAGGAGGGCACGAACACCACCCACTACTCCGTCGTGGACAAGATGGGCAACGCCGTGGCCGTCACCTACACCATCAATGAGTCCTGGGGCACGGGAGCCGCGGTGAAGGGCGCGGGCTTCCTGCTGAACAACGAAATGGACGACTTCTCCGCCAAGCCCGGCGTGCCGAACGTCTACGGCCTGGTGGGCGGCGACGCAAACGCCATCGAGCCCTATAAGCGTCCCCTGAGCTCCATGAGCCCCTCCATCGTCTCCAGGGACGGCAAGACGGTCCTCGTGGTGGGCAGCCCCGGAGGCAGCCGCATCATCACCACGACTCTGCAGGTGATCCAGAACGTCATCGATTACGACATGCCCATCAACGAGGCCGTCAGCGCTCCCCGCTTCCACATGCAGTGGCTTCCTGACGAGCTCCGCATCGAGCACGACAACGGCCTGTCGGCGGCGGACGTGGAGGCCCTCACGGACATGGGCTACAAGCTCAGCCTGAAGCCCTACATGGGCGACGTCAACGCCATCCACATCGACCTCAAGACCGGAGAGATCACCGGCAGCCACGATTCCCGCATGGAGTTCTAGCCCCTGAGCCGACGATCGGTCGGCGCGGCCCCTGCCGCGGGCTGGACAAAGAGCGGAGGGGGAAGGCACGCGCCCTCCCCCTCCGCTCCGTCCAGGCCGATCGGGTCGGGCCCTGCTTTCAGCCCTACTTCTTCGCGTCGTCCGAGGCCGCTTCGGCGGCAGCGTCGTCGGAGACGGGAGCCAGCATCTCGACCTTATAGGCCTTCTTCAGCTCCTCGACCTTCGCCTTGATCCGCTCCTGCTGCTTCTGACCGTTGAGCTCCTGAAGGATCTGGCCCTTCACTTCGTCGAAAGGCGTGAGCTGAGCCGGCGTACGCCCCTCAAGCCGGATGATGTGCCACCCGAAGGGCGACTTGACGGGCTCCGAGATGTCGCCGGGCTCCTTCAGGGCGAAGGCGGCGTCGGAGAACTCAGGGACCATCTGCTCCTTCGTGAACTCGCCCAGATCGCCGCCCTGCGGAGCGGAGGGGCAGGTCGAGAGCTTCTTCGCCTCCTCGTCGAAGGACGCGCCGGCCTTGAGGTCCGCCTGCACTTTGGCGATGGTGTCCGCGCTGGTGGCGTCGTCGCTGATCAGGATGTGGCGGGCATGGACGCGCTCCGGCTGGGTGAACTGGTCCTTGTGCTCGTCGTAGAACTTCTGCGCTTCCTCCTCCGTCGCCTGGACATCCTTCACGGCGTTCCGCATGGCGCGCTGGGCCAGGCTCTGGGTGCGGACGCGGGCCATGAAGTCGATGAAGTCCTGCTCCCCGTCCAGCTTCTCCTTCTCGCCCTCGAGCGAAAAGAGATACATGGAGACGATCTCGTCCAGGATGAGCCGACGCCCCTCAGGGCTCCCGTACATCATCATGCCCTGAGGTCCCATGGACTGAAGGACCGCGTTGACGTCCGCTTCCGTGATCTCACGGCCCTCGACGCGGGCCAGGACCCTGTTCTCCTCGGCCGGCTTCGAGGCCTCGTTCGACGCCCAGGCCACACAGGCCGCCGCAAGGACCGCCACGCCGAGGACCACTGCGAACTTCAACTTGAACTGCTTACTCATATTCTCTTCCTCCCTGCTGTTTTATCCCGCAAGGCGGGACATCTCAAAAAACGCACACGTTTAGGAATTCTAACACAAAGTCCCCTGCAGGACAGACGATAAACTGCGTATCCGTCCCGTTGTATAATACAGGCAGGGAGGCCGGAGGACGGCCGCGCCGTTTTCCGTCTCGCGCTTCACACTGGACCGAGGAGGACGAGCTCATGCGCTTGATCGACACAAGGGTAATTTTGGGGCTGTCTGTATGGATTCTGGGCTTTGCCCTCATGACCGCCGGCTGGCTCGTTGACGCGCTCTTTGAGGGGTGGGGACGGATTCCCTCCAAGGTCCTCTACAAGCTGGGGGCGCTCATCGTCGCCGTGCCGGTCATCGTCCTCTTGTGGAAGGCCTCGCGCCTGCTCTACGTCCACCGCATCGACATCGTCCTCGGCATCAACAACGCCGCGAGCTTCCTCACCGAAGCCATGAAGTCCCTTTAGGCCCCTCATGTCGCGCGGGATATTGACCGCCGCAGCCGGCCTGGTCGTCGCGGCCTTCATGCTCTACTTTCCCTACACCTGGTGCCGCCTCAAGAGGGAGGATGAGCGGGACTTCGGGCTGAAGTGGTTCATGGGGCGAGGCGCATGGCGGGACGTGGCGCTGGCCCTGCTCCTGACCCTCATCCCCCTGACCTTCGTTTCCATGCACTGGCCGGCGGAGTGGGGTGGGCCGGGCCCCAGGAGCCTGACGCCTTGGCAGGCTCTGGACAGCCTGGGGGGCGGGGTGGCGGCGGCCTTCATCGAGGAGACGTTCTTTCGCGGCTGGCTCCAGACGCTGACGGTGCGCCGGTGGGGACCGTGGGCGGGCATCCCCCTGGCGACGCTGGCCTTCGCGCTCATCCACCTCGTGACCCTCGTCGGATGGCTGCGCGTGGCGACGTTCTTTCCGGGGCTCGTGATGGGGTGGCTGCGCTGGCGCCACGGCTCCGTCCTGCCCTCCATCCTCTACCACGCCCTGTGCAACGTCTGGGCCGTCTGGTGGGCTCCGATCCCGTAGACGCCCCTTATTTTCAGGAGGTTTGATCGTTATGAAAAAAACCCTTGCAGTGCTGCTGCTTCTGGCCCTGTTTGCGCTCCCCGCGCAGGGCGCCGACCGGCGGGAAACGCTTGAGCTGCGCGTCCCCATGAAGGCCGGAGAAAACGTGACAGCCCTCATGCCGGATGGCACGGAGGCAACCCTGGGGCGGGTCCTGATGACCCCCGTCAAGACGAACTGGCCGGCCTACACCGCCAGCAAGTGGTGCGCGCCGGCAACGGTCTGCGCCACGGCCGTGAACGCCATTCACCTGCTGGTGGACGTGGAGGAGGGGCGCGGACGCATCCTGAGCCTCGTCCCTGCGGTGACCGTGGCCCCTGCTGCCGCGGCGGGGGCCTTCTTCTCCCTGGACGCGGCCGCTGGCACGGGGCCCTTCGGCGGCTTCGCGCCCCTGGTTGGCTCCCCCGTCACCATCCTGGGGAAGGACGGCGAGAGGCCCCTGGACGGGACTCCGAAGGAGGGCGAAACGCTCGTGATCCGCTCGCCCCTGCCCCGCCGTCCACGGGACTGGATGGTGGACATCGAGAACCGCCCCGGCGGGCGCGTCATCGTGTGGGGTGCCGACGGGCCCCGCGTCGAGGCCCGCGTCGTGCGCCCCATCGGAGGCGTCGGGCGCTTCGGCGGGACGCAGTTTCAGGGCCGCGGCCGAATCCGCGCCTCTCACGCGGGCGTCATCGACATCGCGACGGCATCCAGGGACCAGGTGGGGGGCATCCAGATCATGCCGCTGATCCACGCCCTCACCTCCCACGAGATGGCCAACGCCTGGAAGTTGACCCAGTGGATGATCCTGGCCCCGCTGCCGGGCCGTGAGCTCGCGGGGACCCCGCCGCTCTTCAAAAACGCCTTCGTCCCCGGAACGCAGCTTGAGGACCGGCTGGAGGACTGGTGGAGCACCTACGGGCGCAGGCCCCTGGCCCTCTGCCGCCTGGACGGCGGACCATGGACCCGCATCCCGGACGTTTCCGGGCGCGTGGACGACGCGCTCCGGAACGTGACGCACCTCCGCATCTACTTCCCCTTCTGGGACGAGCCCCTGAAGCCTTAGGGTCCTGTTCCTTCGGGACGCCCACACCGCGGCTGGCCCGATCGAGAAAGCCCCCTTGACGCTGGCCCCCTTGCGGGTATAATAGGTGTGTTGTGCGGGGGTGGCGGAACTGGTAGACGCGCAAGACTAAGGATCTTGTGGCCCTAAAGCTGTGGGGGTTCGAGTCCCCCCCTCCGCACCATGATAACGGTTCAGAAGAGCGGTCAATCTCAAGGGGGATTGACCGCTGTTTTTTTGCAGCGCAATCCCCCTATTCCGGCAGGAGCCCGACCACCTCCCGACGTCGCCCTGGCCGGCGCGAACGCGACGGGATAACTGACGCTCAACACAAAAGATCGCCTCATTCCGTAAGGTGTATACTGAGGACAGGCGTAGAGGGCCATGAGGCAAAGTCCGCCTGACGCCCGGTGCTTAGGGTGCGGCTTATGACGGATGCTGCGCCTCGTCGGAGGGCAGCCACTTTGCGGTCAGGAGGAATTTTTGATGGCGACAAAGCGATTCAGTCGCGCACAGATGGAATTCCTTTCACGGATGAGCTCATACATCTGGTGGAAGACGAGGGATGAGGCGATGGAATACCCTGAACGTATTTTAGCTCAGTTGATGAATATAGGGACCCTGGAAGATACACGTGAGCTCGAAAAGCTCTTTTCGCAAGATGAATTGATGGAGGTTTTGGAAAAGGCGGAGGCCGGACAGTTCAGACCAAAGTCCTGGTCCTTCTGGCATTGTCGCATCACGGGGAAAGAAGCTCCCGCCATGCCCGTCAGAGAGCTGCCATGAAGACGTTTCAAGCGCATTTGGATATCCTGCCGGAAGCACAAAGAGGGCTTTGGAATAACCTGTCCCCATGTGGAGCGCTTGGATTCGTCTTATATGGCGGTACAGCGATTGCTCTGCACCTTGGACACAGGGTGTCCAATGACTTTGACTTCTTCTCTCACCTTCCTCTATCTGAGGCTATGGAAAAGAAAATGTTGGAATCCATGCCTTTTTTAAAGATGGCGGAGCTGCTGCAAAACGAGCTGGATACGCGCACCTATCGGACGACGGAGGGCGTAAAACTTTCATTTTTTGGCGGGATTGCCTTTGGACGTATTGGAGAACCTCTGTTAACGCATGATGGCATCCTTCAAGTTGCATCTTTAAAGGACCTTCTTGCGATGAAAGCGGCTGTAATCATGAAACGTGTCGAGGCAAAGGACTATAGGGATATCGCTGCCATACTCCACAGCGGGACTTCCCTGTCGGAAGGCCTGTCCGGAGCTTGTGCCATCTATGGAGATCGATTCCCGGTTATTGAAAGCCTGCGAACCATGACATATTTTCAAGGTGGGGATTTGGATCAATTGTCGGAGAATGACAAAAAAACCTTAATTGAGCACACAAGAAACTTCAAATTGGATGATGTCAAGCAAGTGAAAATTCTCTCTCACGACCTCAGCGAACCTGGGTCGGCGACAGCCCGCTGAAGAACCAGCGTGCCGCGGGTGACGCGACCTCCAAAGGCCGTGAGGTCGTGACGGAGCGGACCGGGAAGCACGTTTGGAGCGAACGGGGACGCGACGGCGAAGAGGGTATAAAATACAGCCATGGCGACACAGAGAATGGAGTTGACGGGATGGACGAACGGACGATGCAGGAAAAGCCGGAGCGTTTCGACTACGACGGCTTCTGGAAGGCTCTCATCAGGAGGTTTTGGCGGGAGCTTCTGAGGAGCGCCATTCCCGACCTGTACAGGGATGCGGATCTGGAGCAGGAGGCCACGCCGCTCGACAAGGAACTCCAGGACACCCTGCCGAAGCCGGGCGACGAGGAACAGGTGTCGGCGAAGTTCGTCGATACCCTGCTGAAAATCCCGCTGAAGGACGGCGGCGAACAGTGGGTGCTGCTGCACATCGAGGTTCAGGGCAGGGGCGGAGAGGACCTCTCGCGGAGGATGATGCGCTATTACTGCCTGCTCTTCGCGCACTACGACAAGAACCCCGTAGCGCTGGCAATTTTGACCGCGTCGCGTCCGAAGTCGGAAACGCCGGGCGTCTACGACTTTTTACAGTATGGGACGCGCCTCCACTACAGTTATAATTGCGTCAAGCTGTGGAATCTGGACGACGAGGGCCTCCTGGCGAGCGACAACCCGTTCGACCTGGCACTCTACGCGGCAAAGAAGGCGTTGGCATACGACAACGAGGAGCAGCAGAAGCTGATCTACCTGCTGAAGCTCACCAGGATTCTGGTGTCGAAGGGCTGGAGCCGGGAGGATCGGTCCGACCTTCTGGCGTTTATCGCGAGGGTCATCAACTTGAAGGACAGGGCGCTTTGGGAACAGTACAGGAAGGGAGCCAGGGAGATAAAGGGGGAGAGCGAGATGATGTCCTTTTGGGATGAGGAGCTGGAGCAGACCCGTGCTCAGGGGCGCGCGGAAGGGCGCGTGATGGGCCATGAAGAAGGACGCCAGGAAGGACGCGAAGAAGGACGCCAGGAAGGACGCGAAGAAGGACGCCAGGAAGGACGTCGAGAAGGGCGCGAAGAAGGACGTCAGGAAGGGCGTCAGGAAGGACGTCAGGAAGGACGTCTGAAGGGCCTTATGGAAGTAGCGTGCCGGATGCTTGCCGTGCCGCTTCCCGTGGCTCAGATCTCAGAGCTCACGGGGCTGACTTCTCATGAGATCGACGCCCTGAAAAAAGACGCACACGCCGGCTTGTCGTAAACCTCAGCGTTCCGGGAGCGTCAACGCCATCCGCCCATTCAAAGCAAGAGGACCGACCCCAGGTCGGTCCTCTTTTCGTCCACAGGTTTGCAGCCTGCTCCGGCGTTTTTAGAGGTGATGCGTCCGCGAGCGATCCAGCGTTTCCAGGTTGCGGGGCTCCTTCTCCTCCGCCGGGTATCCGACGGCGATCGCGCAGAGGATGGAGAGATCGGGGTCGATGCCCAGGATGCGGCGCACCGCCTCCTCCGACGTTTCCGCTCCGCAGGGCCTCTGGAAGATCTGGACCCAGCACGCGCCGAGGCCCATCTCCGTGGCCTCCAGCAGGATGAACGCGGCCGCGGCCGCGGCGTCCTCCCTCCAGACGTCGCTGCTCTTATGCCGCCCTGTCACGAGGATGGCCAGCGGCGCCGTCCTCAGCGAGGAGGCCGCCATGCCGTCGCGGCACTGGGCGAGCCGCTCGATCTTCGCCTTGTCCGTGACGGCGAAGAACTCCGTACACAGGGTGTTCTTTCCCGTCGGAGCGACGAGCCCCGCATCCATAAGGCGGGCGATGTCCCCGTCTTCCACCTTCCTGTCCGTAAACTTCCGAATGCTGCGGCGACGCCGCATGGCCTCCAACATCGATAAACACCTCTTCAAAAGATCGGGCCGGACGAGCCGGTTGTATTCGGTGCGGCCCTTTGATAAAATCAAGAATATCTTAGCACATGTTCTTCAAGGAGGAAGACGCGATGAACGTCAACGGTTACGATCGCCTGGGGCAGGCTGGGCTCGAGCTGATGCAGAAATCCATGAACACGGCGGCGGCCGCGGCGGAGGACATCGCCTCCGGCAGCCTGAACCCCATGGACGTAGCGAAGTCGGCCATGGACCTGAGCCAGGCCAAGGTCCAGATGAAGCTGGGGGCCTACCTGATCCGGACGCAGCAGGAGCTCATGGAGTCCAGCCTGGAGGTCTTCGGCGTCGGCACGAAGATCGACCACAGGTATTGAGCCACGAGGCTGAGAGAGCCTCGCGGTCCGTCCCCCGCGGCGGGAGAGGTGAGGGATATGACGTTTTGGATTGACGTTGCTCTGCTGTCGGGCGCTGCGCGGTTTTTTGCGGGCGCCCTTCCCGCTGGTTTGAGGCAGGTCCGGCCTGCGCGGGCCGGACGCGCCGGCTGACGAGGCCCGCCATGCAGAGTACCTTTGACATCTTCAGGGTCGGCATCGGTCCGTCGAGTTCGCACACGATGGGCCCCATGCGCGCCGCGCTGCGCTTCCTCGATGAGCTGAGGGCCATGGGCCTCATGGAGCGGGTCGGCGGCGTCCGCTGCGACCTCCACGGCTCCCTGGCCCTGACGGGGAAGGGGCACATGACGGACCGTGCCGTGCTGTTGGGGCTCTGGGGCGTCAAACCGGAGGAGGCGGACCCGGACGTCATTCAGGAGTTCGTGGGCCTCGTGGACCGCACCCGTCGGCTGCCCCTGGGGGCCTTCCCCCGTCTGGAGGACGAGCGCTCCATCCCCTTCGACCCGGAGCGCGACTTCGCTTTTCTCGCAAAGCAACTGCCACTGCACGAAAACGGCCTCGTCCTGCACGCCCTGGGGCCCGACGGCACGCCGCTCCACTCGAACACCTACTACTCCATCGGGGGCGGATTCGTCGTGGAGGCGGCCCGCTTCGACGCGCCGGACGGCGTTTTCGGCGACGTGCCCTATCCCTACGCCTCGGCGGAGGAGCTGATCGCGGTCTGTGCAGAGCACGGCCTCTCCATCTCCACGCTGGTCCTGGAAAACGAGCGGGCGCTGCACCCCGGCGTTGACATTCAGGGCCACTTCGAGCACATCTGGGGCATCATGAGCGCCTGCATGGATCGCGGCATGAGGACGGAGGGCATCCTGCCGGGGGGACTGCACGTCGCGCGGCGTGCCGCGCAGCTCCTGCGGGTGCTCTCCTCCGCCAGGCCCCTGTCCTCGGACCCCATGCAGATTTTGGACTGGGTCAACGTCTTCGCCCTGGCGGTGAGCGAGGAGAACGCGGCGGGCGGGCGCATGGTGACCGCCCCCACCAGCGGCGCCTGCGGCGTCGTCCCCGCTGTGCTGGAGTACTACAACCGTTACGTCCGCTCCACGACGCCGGAGGACCGCACGCGCTACCTCCTGACCTGCGGCGCCATCGGCCTGCTGTTCAAGACCAACGCCTCCATCTCAGGGGCGGAGGTGGGCTGTCAGGGAGAGGTGGGCGTCGCCTGCTCCATGGCCGCAGCGGGGCTGACGGAGCTGTCGGGCCGCAGCCCGCGCCAGGTGACGACGGCGGCGGAGATCGCCATGGAGCACTGCCTCGGCATGACCTGCGACCCCATCGCGGGGCTGGTGCAGGTGCCCTGCATCGAGCGCAACGCCGTCGCGGCGGTGAAGGCCATCAACGCCGCCCACATGGCCATGCACCGCAGCACCCCGCCCCTCATCAGCCTGGACGAGGTCATCGCGACCATGTACCAGACCGGAAAGGACCTCAGCGCGAAGTACCGCGAGACCTCTCAGGGCGGACTGGCCGCCCAGCCCCGTAGGACGGCGCGGTGATCGTGGGACCAAAAAAAAGAGAAGCGGGCCTGGAGAAAAACCTCCAGGCCCGCTCTTTTGCCAGCGCGATGTGCTACCTTCGCCGGCCCCCCACCGCAAGCAGGACCGTGAGGCCCCACCCCAACGTGCCGAGGCCCGTCGCGTCACATCCAGCGCCCCCTGAGGAAGAGGCGTCGCCCGCGTCCCCGACGCGCTCGTCGTACTCCGTCCGAGGCGCCTCGGCGGCCAGCTCCGGGTGCGCGGCCTGATAGTCCAGCGCTCCCCTCAAATCCAGGAAGCGCCCCCCGGCCACTTTGCCCATGAGGACCGACTTCGCCGCCGCACCCTGGAGCAGCGCCGTCCGGACCTGATACGCCGTTCGGGCGGGGTCCGCGGCCTTCAGCAACGCGGCCGCCCCCGCCACGTGGGGGGCCGCCATGGAGGTGCCGCGCATCACGGCCATCACGGTTCCGTCTTCGGCGCGGGTGGAGTTCTCGAAGGCGGCGATCGTCGTGCTGAGGATGGGCACGCCCGGAGCCGAGATGTCCACGAAGTCGCGGCTCCAGTTGCTGAAGCGCGCGAGGGAGATGTCCCGCGAGGACGCCCCCACGACGATCAGATTGTGGATTCCTTTGTAGGAGGAGCCGTAGACGTAATCGCCCCTGTCGTACTCCGGCTTGCCGTCCGCGCCCTTCGGACCGTCCGCCGGCGCGGGGACGCCCACCTCAAGTCCGTTGTTTCCGGCGCTCGTGACGATCACGGTCCGGTTCAGGGAGTCCAGCGCCTTGAACGCGCGCCATATCGGGTCTTTCCGCTGGTTTGCCAGCGTTGGGACCATGGGGGACAACCAGTTGAGCGACAGGTTGACGGCCGCCACCTTCAGGCTGGCGTCCTCCTTCAGCAGTTTTGTCAGGAAGTTGAGCGCGTCCACGATCCCGCTTCCAGGTCCCGTCCCATCCGGCCCCATGGCCCTGAGGGAGATGAGCCCCACGCTCCAGTTCACGCCCACCACGCCCCTGCCGTTGTTCCCCGCGGCGCCGATGGTGCCGGCCACGTGAGTGCCGTGTCCGTTGCGGTCCGCGTAGGCCTCCGGGTCCGCCTTGGAGGCGCCGGCGTCCTTGTAGAAGTTGCGGCTCAGGTCGCGCCTGAAATTGGAAGT
This sequence comes from Fretibacterium sp., assembly GCF_057312375.1. Lineage (NCBI taxonomy): Bacteria > Thermotogati > Synergistota > Synergistia > Synergistales > Aminobacteriaceae > Fretibacterium > Fretibacterium sp. Next base: position 3,624 of record NZ_DBHLDX010000046.1, on the reverse strand, counting down.
CAGCTCCAGCGCCGTATCATCGATGCCCGTGTCCAGGACGGCCACGCAGACGTCCCCCCTGCCCGTCGTCGTGTCCCACGCCTCCGACGCACGGATGGCCTTGAGGTTCCAGAGGGCTCCCGTTAGATAAAACGGGTCGTTCGGCTCCGTGACGGACGTCCGCGCGATGTAGTTGGGCGACGCGGCCAGGACGTCCGCCCGCTTCAGGAGGCGCTCCGTCAGCGCCTCCGGGGAGAGGGCATCGGACTTGAGCAGGACGAAGACGCCGTTTCCCGCCTCGGAGAGCTCCGCGTAGGTTTCCTCCACGCGCGCTCCAACGGCGGCGGCCAGCGACGCCGCGCGAAACGCCTCCCGCCCTAGGTGCAGGGACGACGCCACGACCTTCGTGCCCTCCTCGCCCTTGAAGACCGCCAGGACCTCCCCCGGGACGTGCCGGGCAGCCGCGGCCGGACCGGCGAAAGCGCAGACTGCCACAAGTGCGGCGAGCCACAGAAACACCTTTCTCATTCAAGACCTCCTCGCCAAAGCCGGTCCGCGGCGCACAAAGGCGCGGCGCGGACGTCAGACGTACTGCTCCACCTGGTCGTGAACGATGACCTGCGAGTTCAGGTCGTCGATGATCGGACGCTGAACGTACACGGGCTCCTTGACGTGCTCCAGCTGGACCTCAAGGTGCTTTCGGACGATCCCGTGCTCCAGCCGGTCGACGTACCCGGACACGTTCACCGACGTGCGCGTCTGCTGGATGACCTGCATCCCTGTTTCACCTCCATAAGGAAAACTCTGCCCCCGTGCCGGGGGCCGTTGTACCCTCTCGGATTTTCATTTTATAACAGCGGCACCGAATTGCAAAGCGCCGTCCCCGCGCCACCCCTACCTGGGCATGAAGGCGCCGACGCCCCAGCCCGCCCCGCCGTCCCCACGCTCATAGAGCAGGTCGAGGCACGCATCCGCCAGAGCCTGGAGGCTCGATATCTGTCGGTCCGGCGGCAGGCCCGCAGCCGCGTAGGCCAGGGGCAGTTCCGTGCAGGCCGTCGCGATCGGGAGGTCCCTCTCCCGCCACAGGGCCTCCACCACCTCCCTCAGGAGTTCCGCGGCGCGCCTCCTATCCCCGGCCTTCACGGCACGCAGGCTCTGCTGCACGCACTCCTGCTGCTCCCTCGAAGGGCGGAGAAACAGGTAGCCCGCCTTCTCGGCGCAGGCGGGGTAGATGAGGCTCTTCTGGGTGCCGGAGGTCGCCACGAGCCACGCCCCCTCCGGGCTGGCGCGCCGGGCGGCGTTCACCGTCGCCTCCACGATGTGCACCAGCGGCACGGAGAGCTCCTCGCGAAAACGGTCGATGAAGAAGTGAGCCGTGTTGCAGGGGACGGCCAGGACCTCCGCGCCCCACTCCACCAACTGCAGCAGGTCCTTTCTGATCGCCGGCAGTGGGTCCGGGCCGAGGCCCATGATCCCGTCGCTGCGGTCCGGGATGTCGGGGTCCGACAGCAGGATCATGCGCGGGTGCTCCGCGTCGCTCGCTGCCGGCGCGCCCTCCGCAAGCAGGCGAAGGAACTCCGCGGCCGCGGCTGGCCCCATTCCCCCTAAGACCCCCAACGTCTTGTTCGGCTTACTCAACATGTTCGATCCCTCCGCAATCTAAAAGATCAAGGACAGCCCGTCGTGTGACCTCAAAGGACGCTCCAAGCCCTTTACCCTATTATACCGTCTGTTGCATCAGAACGGCAGAGAGGAGGAGATGGGCGGGAACGGTTAGCGACATCCCGGCTCTTTTCTACTCCCCTGAAAAGGAGCCTGGAAAATGTGCCGTCTTGCCTCCCCTAAAAGAGGATCAAGGCCGGATTCCTGATACCTCCCCGCTCAAACGCCCGTTATCTTTGCTATACTGATACAGGGGAAGCCTGAGTGTGCGACAAATCTCGAAACGAGGTGACGCCATGAGCGGTAAGAAAAAAGACCCTTCGGAAAAGGCCGCCAAGGAACCGCGTCGTGATGACCAGCTCTGGAAGGAATTATTAAGCAGATTCTTCGTCCCTATGCTTCAGTCCCTGCTGCCCGACCTGGCCAAGGACCTCGACGAGAAACGGGACGTTGTCTTCCTCGTCGTCGAAGCGAAGCCACAGGGCTTCGCTTCGACATAAGCGAACGACACGGCATCTGCGGCTTGTAGCCGCAGAGGGTCGGTCGCCTGCTTAAAGGAACTGCGCCGGCTGGCCCGCTTCACTCGAAGGCCAGAGGGCGGCGAGCCGGACGGGAACCGATTCGTGGACCTCCTGGCAAACGTCCCCCTCCGCACCCAGGAAGACGCCTGGCTCCTCCTTCGCGTGGAGGTGCAGGGCCGCGGCGGCAACGAGGACTTCCCCCTGCGGATGCACCGCTACCGCGGCTTGCTAGAGGGACGCTACCGAAGGCACGTCAGCGCCCTGGCCCTTCTCATCGAGCCCCTGTCGGAGGCGCAGTCCTGTGGGGTCTATTCCTGGGAGGGCTACGGCACGCGGGTGAAGTACGAGTTCCCCGTGTTCAAACTCTACGAAGGAAACGAGGAGGCCCTGAAGGCGAGCGACAACCCCTTCGACTGGGCGCACCTGGCGGGACTCAGGGCGTGGAAGAGCCGGAACAGCGAGCCGAGGAAGCTGAGCTACCTGAAGGAGATGCTGAAGCTCCTGGACGAGCGGGGCTGGGACCACGCGGACAAGGCGCAGCTGTTGGTTTTTATGGAGGGCGTCATTCACTTGACGGAGGACGAGAGCTCCAGGGAGTACGAGGAGTGGGAGAACGCTCTGGAAGAGGCGAAGGAGGCGGGGCGGATGTACGTCAGCATCATGGAGCGTAAGGGCATTGAAAAGGGCATTCAGTTGGGCAGGACGGAGGGCATTCAACTGGGCGAGGCAAGGGGCATTCAACTGGGCAGAACAGAAACGGCGCGGAACCTGCTTCGGATGGGGCTGGACCTGACCAAAATCGCCGAGGCCACCGGACTGCCCCTGGAGGAGCTGCAATCCTTACAAAACGCGGGGCGGGCGTAATACCAAATCGCGTTTAACAAACCGGCATCTGCTGCCTCACTTATGCCACTTATGCAAGGGAAGGTGTCGCCAAGGGCGGCGGAGGGGTCTGCCTTTCGCCCGCTCAACACCCCCCAGCCCCTTGCAGGGGGGGCCTGAAAAACGTGCTAGAGCGGCGCCCCTGAGGCGCCGCTCTAGCTTCTTTCGCTTCTGTCAGGTTGGGCCTCAGGAGAGGCCCGCCTCGTCTGTCTTCGGACTACGCCTTCCGCTTCAGCAGGAACGCCGCCCCAAGGGCCAGTGCCAGTCCGCCGACACCCGCGTCGCACCCGCCGCCGGAGCTGCCCTTCTTGCCACCGTCATTCTTGCCATCATCAGGCTTGCCGTCGTCAGGCTTCTTGCCGTCGTCAGGTTTCTTGCCATCGTCGGGCTTCGCGGTCATTATGGCCTTCAGCTTCTTGTTCACCGGGATCGAAGTCGTAACGGTCTTGCCGTCCTTTGTCACCGCCACAAGCACGTTTTTGATCTCCGCCGTGCCCGAGTCGATATCGGCCTTCGCGGCCCTGCACGTCAGCCTCAGGCTGTACTTCGTGCTCGCCGCGATGGACGGCATGGAGCTCGC
>NZ_DBHLDX010000045.1:0-15348 GCF_057312375.1 Fretibacterium sp. | reverse complement strand
GCGCCCCCGCGGCGGGGGCGAGCCCGAAGGAGGACGTCCATCCCCGACGCCTGCACCCCTGCTCCATCGGCGCCGAGCAGCCGAGCGGCCGCCGGCTCCGGGGGCACGACCGTTTGTCCTTCCTCACCCGCCGCACCTGGCTTCTCCAGCCCCTCGTCGGGCTCCGTCGCCCCTTCGGGACGGGGCGCGGGGACTGGGACAGCGTCGGGGGCCTCCGGCCCTTCAGGGTGCAGAGCGAAGGGGGCGCCCGGCTCGTCCCGCCCTTCCTCCACCGGCTGGGGCGCTTCCTGCGTCGGGACCTCCGGGGCAGCGTCCGCCGCTCCCTCCGCCCCGCCATCCAGCGCCTGCAGCAGCACGCTATAGGCCTCCCTCATGCGGGCCGCGGCGCCCTTCGCGCCACGGAGCGCCGCCAGGAGGCGCTGCCTCAGGTTTGAAGCCCCGCCCTCATCCATCCGCGAGAGGAGAGCCTTCAGGCGCTCCCGATCCTCCGCGCTCAGCCGGTCCAGCAGGCCAGCCGCCGCGTCCTCGGCCAGGTCCAGCACCTCCGGCGCGCTCGTCTGCAGGTCCTCCGCCATGGAGGCCAGGAGGTCCAGCACTGGCTTGCCGAAGGGGAAGAGGCTCCCCTGCATCGCGGAATAGACCTGCTCCAGCGCGGGGTATCTCCGCGCCTCCGGCGCGGCCCCACCGGGCTCCTGAGATGCGGAGCACTCCGCCATCAGGCCCTCAAAGGATAAGGGCTCCGCCCCTTCCTTCGGTGAGGCAGAGCCGCGGGCGTCCCTTCCCGCCCCTCCGCGGGGAGCCGGGATGTTGACCTGCATATAGGGGAGCACTTCCGCCATCGTCTTCACGTCCTCTCGCCGGGAAGCGTCCGCAGGCGCTCCACGGAAATTTTCAAAAAGGGCCGGCACAACCCAAAGGGGGACACGGCCGCTGCCCCTGTCGCTCGTCAGGGCTGGGGGCGCGACATGAGCTCCGTCAGCCGGGCCGCCTTCTGAGGGTTCATCTTCCCCAGAATCGAGGCCCTCGCCTCGTTCGGCAGCGTCATCAGGAGCTCCACCGCCAACGGGTCCCGCAGGTGTTCCACCACGGCGGCCGCGTTGCGGGCCGACATGTCCTGGTACGTCCTGGATATCTGCTTGATGAGCTCCTTCTCGGCCGGCGTCGCCTCAGTCCCGCTGGCGACGTCACGGCTGGCTGCGTCGAGGCTCTCCTGCCGAGCCGCTACCTCTGCGAGGCGGGCCGCCAGGTCGCCCGACAGGGCTTCCAGCGCCGCGCTCCGGTCGTCCAGGGAGCGCTCCCGCTCGTCCAGGCGCCTCTGCCACTCCCTAAGCTCCAGGGCCCGCCGTTCGCCAGCCGTCAGGGTGTACTCCTTCGGGACCTCGAAGAACTCCGCCAGGGCGGGGCCTGCATAGGGTATCTTGGGGACGACGTTCCAGAAGAGGGGACGTCCATCCCACATTCCGCTGAGATGAAGCCCCACCGCCCCGCCGATCCCCAGGAGAAGAAGCCACAGGAACCAGGAGAACTTGCTGCTCCGCCTCTTTTGGACTGGCTTTGGCGCCGCCGGAGCGGCCTCCCTCTCCTCCGCCTGGCCGGCGTCGGTAGCGGGCGTGCGTTCCTCAGCCATTTAGCTCTCCTCCCGATAGCGATGGTACAGGGCCATCACGTTTTTGACGTAACGGCCCGTCGCGGAAGGGGTATTTCCCGAATCCACGCGGGCGGACCCCGCGTTGTAGGCCGCAAGGGCTCGCTCGACGTCGCCCTTATATTTATCGGTCAGGTCGGAGATGTATTTAACTCCTCCCTCGATGTTCTGCTCCGGGTCGAAGGGGTCGGACACGCCCAGCATGGCCGCCGTTCGCGGCATCAGCTGCATCAGCCCCTGAGCGCCCTTCCCGGACACCGCGTCCGCGTTCCAGCCGGACTCCACCTCGATCATCGCGCGGATCATCTCGGAGTCGACGTTGTAGTCCGCCGCGCACCGATCGATCACGGGCTGAAGCTCCTCGTAGGACGTTCGGCCGGAGGCCCTGGGCCTTGGGCTCTGACTGACCTCGTCCAGCACGTCGATGAAGCGATCCCTTGCGTTCCCCTGGGTCGGCACGTCGGGCATGGAGCGCTGCACGATCTCCTCGATACGGCTCAACACCCGATTGACCCCAGCCAGATTGGGTCCGATCACGTCATCTTCCTCCCCTCTTGTCCCGCGCACAGTGCAGCGTGGCCACGTCGTCCAGCTCCAGCTGTTCCGCGTCGAGCCTCTCCTTGAAGTCCGCCGTCCTCAGGCGGTCCACGTAGGTTTCCATGATGCGCACGTCCTTGTGGCGCTCCACGAGCCGGGCCTCCGTGCCCAGGATCCTCTGCCGGACGTCCTGCAGGGACTGCCTGCCCTTGTCGATGTTCGTGTTGATGACGTCGATGAACTGCCGCTGAAACCAGAGGTCCGTGCCGTTCGTCACCCTCTCGCCACCGCCGCGGAACTCCGCGATGGCCTCGGCCCTCTCCCCTTCAAGGGCCGACAGGCGGTCCATGACGCCCCTCTCCTCCCGGCGCTCCGCCGCCAGGGTGACCTGCTCGGCCCGGCGGCCGTCCTCCCGGAGCTTCAGGATGCGGTCAAACCTCTGAATACGCTGGTTCATCTCTCAAAACCTCCATTAATCCTCATAAGGAACCGAGGAGGAAACAGGAGAGGCAAAGCGGGCTCCGCTCCGGCGCGGAGCCTCCTCCTTCTGCGCTTCCTGCTGGGCCTGCTGGGGCGGGGCGGACGGGTCGGGGCGCGGCGCCAGCGCGAGCATCAGGCGATCCGTCTCCTCGAAGGAGGACCGCTCCTCCACGCGCTGGGACAGGAAGCTCCGAACGCTCTCCAAGTGCTCCAGGGCCCAGTCCACGCGCAGGTTGGAGCCCGCCTTGTAGGCGCCGATGTTGATGAGGTCCTCCGACTCCGCGTAGGTGGCCAGAAGGTCCCGGATGCGGCCCGCCGCCTCCATGTGCTCGCGGGACACGATGGAGGGCATGACCCGGCTGACGCTCTCCAGCACGCTCACGGCGGGGTAGAAGTTCCGTGCGGCGATGCGGCGGGACAGCACCACGTGCCCGTCCAGGACGCCGCGCACCGTGTCGGCCACCGGCTCGTTCATGTCGTCGCCCTCCACCAGGACGGTGTATATCCCCGTGATGCTCCCCCGCTCCCCCGCGCCGGCGCGCTCCAGGAGCCGGGGCAGCAGCTCGAACACGGAGGGAGTGTAACCCCTCGTCGCCGGGGGCTCTCCGATCGCCAGCCCGATCTCCCTCTGCGCGCGGGCGACGCGGGTCACGGAGTCCATCATCAGGAGGACGTTCTTGCCCGCGTCCCGAAAGTACTCCGCGATCGCCGTGGCGGTCATGGCTGCCTTGAGGCGGATGAGCGGAGGCTGGTCCGACGTCGCCACCACCAGCACGGACCGCGCCGCCCCCTCCGGCCCCAGGTCGCGCTCGATAAACTCCCGCACCTCCCGGCCGCGCTCCCCCACCAGAGAGATGACGTTGACGTCCGCCGTCGTGTAGCGGGCCATCATGCCCAGGAGCGTGCTCTTGCCCACGCCAGACCCCGCAAAGATGCCGATTCGCTGCCCCATGCCCAGCGTCAGCATCCCGTCGATCACGCGGACCCCCACGGAGAGGGGCCGATCCACCATCTGGCGCTTCAGGGGGTGGGGCGGCATCGCATGGAGGGGGTAGAAGTCCTTTGCGACGACGGGCCCCCGGTCGTCGATGGGCTGTCCCAACCCATCCAGGACGCGCCCCAGGAGCGCCGGCCCCACGGGAACCTCAAGGGGCCGGTTGGTGGACACCACGTCGCATCCGGGCCCCACCTCCTGCAGGTTCCCCAAGGGCATCAGGAGGACGCGGTCCTCCCGAAAGCCCACCACCTCGGCGTTCAGCGCGCTGGACCCGTTTCGAAAACAGATGTGGCACAGGTCGCCCACCCGGACGTCCGGCCCCTGGGACTCCGCCACCAGGCCCACCACCTGCACCACCCGACCGTTGACCTTCACCAGCTGCGCCTGACGAAGGTCCGCCTCCAGGACGGCGAGGAGATCGGTCCCGGCCGCTGCGCCGTCGGCCCCGCTCACTGCCCCTCACCTCCGGCCGTGCCCTGGGCTCCCTGCCGGCCTCCTGGGCCCTTGGCGACCTGCTGCAGGATATCGTCCACGATGCCGCCCACCTGCTCCAATTGCGTCCGCCACCGCGCGTCGTAGACGCCCAGGGACGTTTCCACGATGCAGCTCCCCCGGTCCACGTTGGCATCCGCCTTCAGCTCCAGACGGCGCACGCCGCGCAGGGCCTCCTGAAACCTCGTGTCCACGTCGGTCTCGAGGCGGGCGTGGTCCTCCGGAGAAACGTAGATGACGACCTGATTCTTGTCGCTCAGGCGGGGGAGCAGGTCCGTCAGGATGGCCCCCACCGCGTCGGGGTCCAGCTCCACCCGGCGCCGCAGCATTCGCCCCAGCATCTCCTGCCACAGGCGCAGCAGGCGCGGCTGGTTGAGGGCCACGAGCTCCGCAAAGCTCCCCTCCAGGCCCTGTCGGATCCCCTCCAGGGAGTCCGTCAGCGCGGAGAACTTGTCCAGGTACTGCTTCTCCACCTCGGCCCGCGCGGCCGCAAGCCCCTCGTCGTGCCCCTTGTCCCAGCCCTCCCGGCGCCCGCGCTCCTGCGCCTCGCGGGCGGCCTCTTGCGCCGCCGCAGCGGCCCCCTCCTCCAGCTCCCTTCGGCGCCGGTCACAATCCGCCCTGACGCCGTCGATCTCGGACTCCAGGCGGCCCCTGGCCTCCGACGCCTCCGCCAGCTGCGCCCGCGCCGACCCCAGCTCGGCCTGGAGCTCCTCGATCCGCCTCAACAGCTCCGGGTCCGGCCCCTCGGACACTGGCTCCACCGCCTCATCCGCGGACGGGTTCGGCTCCCTCTCATGCAAATCCTGCTCTTCCTCCGGCTGGGGAGAAAGAGCAGGCTCCGGCTCGATACCGATTTTGACGGCTTCCGGAAGGAGGCGGACCGCTCGCAGGACCCGCTGAGGCGCCCTAGACAACGAGCTCGTCCTCTCCGCCCGTGGCGATGACGATCTCGCCCTGCTCCTCCAGTCCGCGGACGACGTTGACCACCTTCTGCTGGGCCTCCTCCACGTCCTTGACCCGAACCGGCCCCATGTAGTCCATGTCCTCCTTCAGCATCTCCGCCGCGCGCTTCGACATGTTCTTGAAGAACTTCGCCTTGAGCTCCTCCGTCGCGCCCTTGAGGGCCAGGCTGAGGTCCTTCATGTCCACCTCGCGCATGATGCGCTGCAGCGCCCGGTCGTCCAGGCGCAGGATGTCCTCGAACACGAACAGGCGCTTCTTGATCTCCTCCGCCAGCTCGGGGTCGTTCTCCTCCAGGTACTCCATGATGTTGCGCTCCGTGGTGCGGTCCGCGCTGTTGATGAGGGACACCACCGCGTCGATGCCGCCCGCCATCGTGAAGTCCTGTCCCATCACCGTGCTCAGTTTGCGCTCCAGCACGCGCTCCACCTCCCTCAGCACCTCGGGTGTGATACGGTCCATGCGGGCGATGCGCTTGGCCACCTCCGCCTGCAGGTTCGGGGACAGCCCGCTCAGGATCATGGCGGCCTGGGACGGGTCCAGGTAGGACAGGATCAGGGCAATGGTCTGAGGGTGCTCGCCCTGGATGAAGCTCAGTATCTGTTGAGCGTCCGTGTGCCTCATGAAGTCGAAGGGGCGCACCTGCAGGCTGGCCGTGATGCGGGCCAGGAGGTTCTGAGCCCTCTCCGGCCCCAGCGCGCGCTCCAAGACGTCCCGCGCGTAGTCCACGCCGCCCCTGGCCATGAACTCGCGGGCCATCAGCACCTCCTGCGCGTCCTTCAGCACCTGAAGCTTGATCTCAGGCGACACCTTGCGCAGGTTGGCTATCTCAAGGGTGATGAGCTCGATCGTGGGGTCATCCAGTTTCTTGTAGACCTCCGCGGCGACCTCGTTGCCCAGAGAAACCATGAGGACCGCGATCTTCTCTCTGCTGGAAACGCCGCCCGGCGCGGCGCTGTTTGACTTAGGCATTTAAGGGACTCCTTTACTCGTCGGAAGCCAGCCACTCGTTGACCAGGTTTGCGACCTCTCCGGGGTTGTTCTTGGCATAGGCCTTCAACTGCTCCTCGATCACGGCGAGCTCGCCCTGGAAGGCCAACAGGTCCGGCGACGTCAGCATCTCCTGAATGGTGGGCACCTTCCGTCCCTCCTCCGTCGCCTCCATGACGGCCATGCGGGCGCGGCGCTTCCGCAGCCGCCAGAGGATCAGGGCCGTCAGCAGGCCCAGCATGACCAGGGCGGCGACGGAGCCAGAGGCGTAGCGCATGACCCTCTCCTGCCTCATCTCGGCCGCCATGGCGTCGGCGAAGGCGGTGGAGAACTTCATCGCCCGCACGACCAGGCTATCGCCCCGCGCCTCGTTGAATCCGATGGCCCCCGATACGATCTCGCGCAGGGTTCTCAGACCCTCATCGTCCAAGTTCTCCGCGTCCACGAGAACGGAGGCCGACAGGCGCCGGATGCCCCCCGGCGTGACGACCTGATCGCTCTTGTGCGTCGTGATCTCGTAGTTCGTCGTCGCGTTCGACTTGCTGTAGTCGCTGTTGACGTTCTGGGTGTTGACGGCGTAGCCTGGGATGTTCGTCGTCGTCCCCGGCGTCCCCGTCACGGGCTGTCCCGTACCGGTGTAGGTTTCCTCGCCCTTCTCCGTGCTGCGGGGGATCCCCATCGGGTTGTCCGGCCCCAGAGGAAGGTAGTCCACCCGCGAGTTGGAGCGCCGGTCGAAGTCCAGGTCCAGCTTCACCTTCACCACCGCCGTGCCCGGCCCGAAGACCTGCTCCAGCATGTTGCGCGCCTTCGCCTCAAGTTCGCGCTCCTGCTGCCGCTCCAGCTCCCGCTGGAGGGAGGTCACGGAGTTGACGGCACCGTCCTGGGAGTAGATGAACATGGAGTCCGCCACCATGTCGGACAGGGTGTGCCCGCCCGTGTCCACGACAGTCACGTCCTCCGGCTTCAGGCCGTTCACGCTGTGGGAAACCAGGTGGATGATGGCCTTCACGTGGTTGGGGCCGAGAGAGGCTCCAGGCCTCAGCCGCAGGAGCACGGAGGCCGTCGTCGACTGCTGCTCCCGAAGGTAGAGGGTCTTCTCCGGAATGGCCACGCTGACCCGCGCCGAGTCCACCTGGTCCATGCGGGCGATCGTGCGCTCCAGCTCCCCCTCGATGGCGCGGCCGTAGGCGACCTTCTGCTGGAACTCGCTCATGCCCATCTTCGCGTCGTCGAAGAGCTCGAAGCCCGTGCTGCCGCCCCTGGGCAACCCCTGCTGCGCCAGGGACAGCCGCGTTTCGTAGACGCTTGAGTTGGGCAGGAGGATCGCGTTCGCCGACGGGTCCAGGCGGTAGGGGATATTGTTCTCCTTAAGGTAGTCCACAATCGCCGCCTGATCCGAAACGTCAAGCCCCGCAAAGAGCGGTTCATAGTTGGTGCGGCCCGCCACGAAGAGCATGAGGCCTATGGCGGTAAGGACAAAAAAGGTCGATAAAAACAGGGAGGCGCGCTGCCACAGCTTCAGGGAGGCCCAGAAGCCTAAGAAAGCGGCAACCCAGCGTCGTACCGTGTCCATAATCGATCAGTGCTAACCCGATATCCTGGAGAGGGACTGGTAGGCGTCCACCAGCTTATTGCGCAGCTCCATGAGGAGCTTCAGAGAAACCTCGGCACGCGAAGAGGCAAGGACCACCTCGGAGATGTCCGCCACCTCGCCGATGGCCAGCCTGCGCACCTTGTCGTCGGCCTCAAGCTGAAGCGAGTTCACCTTTCGTATCGAAGCGGAGAGCATATCGTCAAATGAAACTTCGGGCGCCTCCGGCGCCTCAGTGAAGATTCGCCGTGCTGCCGGCGTCGGCTTTTCCTCTATTCTTTCAACCTTCACTTGAGATAAGTCCAATACCAGGCGATCCAATTTCAAGCCCTCCAGTCAGATATCTCCGCTTTATTTCGGCATAGGAGCTCCTCTTGAAAACGGCGGCGATGCCAGGCCATTCTCAAGGTGCGGGAGCGCCCTGCGCTCGCGCCCTCCGCATCAGAGGGGCTTCGTCGCCTCCTGCACGCCGCCCTCGACCTGGGCAAAGGTTCGGACCTCGCCTCCCGGCTTCTGCGTCGTGACCTGCCCAATGCGGCAATCCTGCACCCATCCTTGGGGCTTTTCGTATAGCATACCATGAAATACGTATCGCGTGGAAGCCCGAACAAAAATTCCCCGCCTCGAAATCCCCTTCGTCCCTGCGCACGATCATTACTTATTGTAATATACTGTGGAATGAATTGAAATAGCCAACGCGAGGCCTGCGTGGCCCAGACGTTCCTCAAAAGGCCGCGCCGCAGACGGCGCCAGGCCCCTCGCAAAGATTTTACGATACGGGCGGAGGTTGGACCAATGGCATTTGGACCGGAGTTCATCCGCGGCCTCAGGGCCGCCATCAGCACGAAGCTCCCCTGGCGCGTGGCCAGGGTGGAGGGGGGAGAGTCCTGGGCCGCCCTGAAGGTGTCCTACGGGGACCTGTGGCTCCTCCTGTCGTGGGGGGCAGGGGCCGCGGGCTGCTGCCTGGCGGGCAGCGGGGAAACGGCGGCCCTGAAAAAGGGCGCGCCAGCCCGCGCGCCCATCGCCGAGGCGCTGAAGAGCCGCGCGGTCCGCGGGGACATCGTCGCCGTGCGCCAGATCAACGACGACCGGATCCTTGAGTTCCATATCCGCCGCCGCGTGGCCGCGGGGACGGCGATTGGCTACTACCTCGTCCTGGAGGCGACGGAGCCCGTGGGGAACCTGCTGCTGCTGGACGAGGACCGCAGGATCGAGGAGGCCGCGCGGCACTCCGCTCCGGACCGGAACCACTACCGGACGCTCCTGCCCGGTCACAGTTACGCGCCGCCTCCGGCCTTCGGCGGCCCCCTGCCATCATCCCTCTCCTCTCTCGCCTTTTCGGACGTCCCCGACCTTGCGGGCATCGGCCGCCCCCTGACGCGCCTCGTCCAGTCCCACTGGGAGGAGCGGGACCCCTCCACCTGGCTCTCCGCCCTTCAGGACGCCGTCACGGACGCGCCGCTCCCCTGCCAGGTCACCGCGAAGAACTACGTGACGCGCTTCGGCATCCTCCTCCCTGAGGCCGAGCCCCTGGGCGACGATCCCCTGCAAGCGGCTGCCCGTGGCGTGCTGGCCCCCATGATGCGGCGGGGGCGGGACCGTCTGCTCCACGAGCTGGACCAGCGGCTGAAGCGTGCGGTGAAGGCGCGGGAACGTCGCCTGGACGGCCTTCGCAAGCAGCTCAAAAACTGCGCGGAGGCGGAGGGCCTCCGGCGAAAGGGAGAGGTGCTCCTGGCCCACCTCGCGGAGGTCCCCGCAGGGGCCGAGGAGGTGACCCTCACGACGTGGGAGGGGGAACGGCTCACCATCGCGCTGGACGCGCGCCTGTCGCCCTCGCGTAACGCCGAACGGTACTTCAAAAGGTACCGCAAGGGCAAGGGCGACCCTGCCGCCATTCGGGAGGAGCTGCGGGCTCAGGAGAGTGCCATCAGCGAGATCCTGGAGCAGCACGACCTTCTGGAAGCCATCGACGACCCGGAGGCCTTTGAGGATGCTCTTCGGGACATCGAGGAGTGGCTGGCCCCGGAGGACAAGAGGCAGGATGCCGCAAAGAAAAAGGGGAAAAAAGGGAAAGGGGGCGAACGAACTCCGCCCTTCCTGAGCTTTGCCGTCGAGGGGCTGACCGTTCTGGTGGGGCTCTCGGCGCGCGGCAACCGCTACGTCACCTTCAAGCAGGCCCGGCCGGAGGACATCTGGATGCACGCCCACGAGCTGCCCGGCTCCCACGTCATCATCCGGGGCGCCCGCGACCGCGCGGCTCTGGAGGGCGAGTACCGGGCCGTGCTGGAGTTCGCGGCCTCCCTGGCTGCGGCGCACTCAAAGGGCAGGAACGCCGGCTCCGTCCCCATCGACTACACGGAGCGGCGACACGTCCGCTCCGTTCCGGGGACCATCGCCCTCGTGACCTACACGAACCCCGGCACCCTGCGCGCCGCGCCCCGCGTCGAGGGAGGGCTGCCGGCAAAGCCTGAGGGAAACTAGGCGCCTCAGCGCAGCAGCGGGACGTTCGCCTCCCGCCCTGCCAGGCGGGCGAAATCCAGGGCGCGCAGGCTCGACGCGCTCCTGAGCCCCATCAGGGCGCCTCGCTCCAGCAGAAGGGCGACGAGCTCCGGCGGGGCGAGGGCCGCGGCCGCCATCAGGGGGGTGACGCCCTCATCTCCCCATAGGGGACATCGCGCGTTGACGTCCGATCCAGCGTCCAGCAGCAGGCGCACCTTCTCCAGTCCACCATCCTCCGCTAGGAGCGCGGACATCAGAGCGGATCGCCCCTCGCCGTCCTTGGCCAGGGGGTTTGCCCCGCGCTCCAGAAGGAGCTCGACCTGCCGGGCCGACCCGCACTCCGCCGCCAGGTGCAGAGGAGTTCTGCCGCTGGCCGGGCCGTTGGGGTCGGCGCCGAAGTCCAGCAGGAGCTCCGTGAGCCCGGCGAAGGCGCCGCCCTTCTCCAGCGATAGGGTGAGGGGCGTGCGCCCCTCCCCGTCCGCGGCATCCGCCTCCGCACCGTGAAGGAGCAGCAGCCGCACCACCTCAAGGTGCGTGGAGAGCGGCACGCGCACCCCGGCCGCGACGGTGCAGTAGAGAGGGGTCCGCCCCCGCTCGTCGCGTCCTGCGACGCGCTCTCCTGCCTCCAGGGCCTCACGGACGGCCTGAACGTCCCCCAGGGCGCAGAGCTCGGCCAGCTCCGCGCCGCGCGCCGGAGAAAGGAGCAGGAAAGCCGCCAGCGCGCCGCCGAAGAACCTCGCCACAAAACGCCTCACCACAGACGACACCCCCTCGCAGGATGCAGGCCGACCGGCCTCGCCCTGCGCCCTATTATGGCAGACTGCCGGCGAAAAATCGAGCCACCACCCCATCCGACCCAAAAAAATTTGACAACGTTTCAAACTCCGATATAATGACAGAGTTGTGTGCGGAGAAGTGGCCGAGTGGTCGAAGGCGGTTGACTCGAAATCAACTGAGCGGCTTGCCGTTCCGTGAGTTCGAATCTCACCTTCTCCGCCATTTATATCGAAATTAAAAAGGCCGGTCCATGACCGGCCTTTTGTTTACCCTTCTACTCTGAACTATCCTCCACCGCATGCCATCCATTCAGCTCTGGGAACAGGGATTTGATGTGCGTTTCCACCTTCTCGTAGGCCCTTATCGCCTCGGGGATGTTCTCCCGAAGCAAAGCCTCGTCCATCTCAACCCCGTAGCCGTGGGTCAGTCGGTGACGAAAACGCCTCATGCCGCTCAGGGTGGGCTCGATATCCGGCGGAAGCAAGCCCTTCGCGTTTCCCGCCTCGACAAGACGCTTGTGCCAGGAGTCGTCCTTGGCGATCTTCTCCTTGTACACGCCCTCGATGAAAAGCCGCAGGACGTTCTCGACGCTCATGTAAAGGTCGCCAAGGAGCATTCCCACTCCTGCACACACCGTCAGGCTCCAAGGGGCAGGGATGTCTTGAAAGGCCGTTTGGAGTTCTGAAACGGTTCGGCGGCTTTTCTCAAACACGATGCAGAGCGATTTTTTGTGGCTCTCGGTCAGCATAGATCTCCGCCCCTTCGTCAAGGATGATCGGAACAAGGAAACCGTTGTCCTCAACCCGGATGACGTCAACCGGCTTTCCGCCGAGTTCGTCGGCCCACAGAAGACGATCCCAGAAGACATGATAGTCCTTCAGGGACAACCCTTCCACGGCGAGGTCGATGTCCTTGGCCTCATCTTCCGGCCCTGTCAAGCAGGAGCCGAAGAGCAAGATGCGAGCGGCACCGTATTCCTTGGCAACGGAACGAATGAAGGCTAAGCTTGTATCGTTCAGCACCGTGCCCACCTCCCAATGCCATTCTCCAGTGAATTTATAATACCATACCCTAAAATGAGGCTTCCTGGATCAAAATTTTTCAATTTGCCTCTTGAAGGCAGCCAAAGCATGGCATCAATAAGTGATCCAGGTCACAGTGACAGCGCGATCAACAGCAACAATCACAATGTTTCTGCGAAGAATAGCGCGCTGCCATTGTGCAAATTAAACGAACTTCTGTATTGTCGAAAATCACTGACCACACCAAAAAAGCGCGCCCAGGCTGCCCTTGATACGTCTTAAGCCCATGACCTCAGGCTTTTTACTTCCTTGACGCGCTTTAATTGTATATTAAAATAGTCTTCATTAAAAAGATAAGCTTTACCGGCCACAGGCTCCAAATGGGGATGCAGTCCCCGGAGTGGAGAGTGACTTTGTTTTGTTGAACCTCAGGCAGTTTGATTTTTACGTTTCAAAATTCGTTTTTTCGAGGAGGAAGAATTGATGAAGGGTTTTGCGATGCTGAAGATCGGCAGTGTGGGGTGGATCGAAAAGGATCGTCCGAAGTGCGGCCCTATGGACGCGATTTGTCGTCCCCTGGCTCTCGCGCCGTGCACCTCGGACGTCCATACCGTTTGGGAGGGCGCCGTCGGAGAGCGTCACAACATGATCTTGGGGCACGAGGGCACCGGAGAGATCGTGGAGGTCGGAGAGCTGGTCAAGGACTTCAAGCCGGGCGACAAGGTCATCGTCCCCGCCATCACCCCGGACTGGAACTCCCTGGAGGCCCAGGGAGGCTATTCCATGCACTCGCACGGGATGCTCAACGGATGGAAGTTCTCCAACGTCAAGGATGGCCTGTTCGGAGAGTTCTTCCACGTCAACGATCCGGATGGGAACCTGGCGCTCCTTCCGGAGAACATCGACCTCAAGGTGGCTCCCATGCTCTCGGATATGGTGCCCACGGGGTTCCATGGCGCCGAGCTCGCCGACGTCCAATATGGCGATGAGGTCCTGGTCATCGGGATCGGACCGGTCGGCCTGATGGCCGTGGCGGGGGCAAACCTGCGCGGAGCCTCACGCATCTATGCCGTGGGGACCCGTCCCGTGTGCATCGAGGCCGCCAAGTTCTATGGAGCCACGGACTTCATCGACTACAAGGGCGGGACGATCAGCGAACAGGCGCTCAAGCTGACCGGGGGCAGAGGCGTGGACAAGGTCATCATCGCAGGCGGAACCGTCGATACCTTCGCGGAAGCGGTCAAGTCGCTGAAGGCCGGCGGCAAGATCGGGAACGTGAACTATCTGGGATCGGGCGCGACGATCGACATCCCGCGCCTGGAGTGGGGCGTCGGTATGGGGCACAAGGCCATCAACGGCGGGCTGATGCCGGGCGGCCGGCTGAGGATGGAGAAACTGTCCCGCCTGGTATCGGTCGGCAAGCTAGACCTCTCCCCGTTGATCACCCACCCCTTCAAGGGCTTCGAGCACGTCGAAGAAGCGCTCTACCTGATGAAGGAGAAGCCGAAGGACCTGATCAAGCCGGTCGTCTTGCTCTGAGCCAACTCGCAAGCTGCGTCAGAGGCCGACCCCATTTCCCCGTGCGGGACGGGGCGGGCCTAACATCTTTTTCATTGACGCAAGCGGAGGGGAGAGCAGTTCTCCTCGTTCGGGGGCGGCCGTCCTGCGGCCGCCCCCTTACGGCAAAGCCCGCAGCCACTTAAGGAGGTCGTTTATGAAAGTATTGGTGATATCCGGTTTTCTCGGCGCCGGCAAAACTCGCTTCATCAAGGAGCTGGTGCGACGCACCCGAAGGGACTTCGTCGTCCTGGAGAACGAATACGCCAACCTCGGCGTGGACGGCGGACGACTGAAGGAAGACGTTTCGGTCTGGGAGCTGACGGAGGGGTGCATCTGCTGTTCCGTCAAGTCCGACTTCGCGGCATCCGTCCTGACGATCTCCAACGCGCTATCCCCGGAATTTCTGATCGTCGAGCCGACCGGGGTAGGCTTGTTGAGCGCCGTCCTGGAGAACATCGGCAGGATCGCCTACGAGCGCATCGAGCTCCTGAGCCCCGTCACCCTGGTGGATGTCCACTGCTTCGACGAGTACCTGAAGACATTTGACGCTTTTTACGCCGACCAGATCCGCAACGCGGGAACGCTCTTGATCTCCAAGGCCGAAAACTCCCCTCCGGAGCACGTCACCGCCGTCGCGGCGGAACTGCGCGGGCTGAACGCAGGAGCGGACATCCCCCTGCGGCATTACTCCGAACAGCCTCAGGAGTGGTGGGAGGCGCTGCTCTCAAAACCTCGTGCCGAGGAACGCGCCTTCGCCGAGCTTGAGGGACATCCCGACTTGAGCCAGGTCGGGTATTCCGGGTTCACCGTCAACGCCATGAACGAGTTTCTGCTGAAGCTTCAGTTTTTGATGCGCGGCACCCTGGGCACGGTCTATCGGGCCAAGGGCCGTTTCCCCGTCCAGGGACAATGGGCCTCTTTCGACCTCGTCAAGGACCGTTACGCCATCGAGCCATGCGCCCCCGCGGAGGATTCGAGGATGGTGATCATCGGCACGGACCTGAACGAAAAATACCTGCACAAACTCTTCGTGCAAAACGAGAGGCTGTTCTAGGGAAGCGGCTGCTTCATCGAGCCGTCGTCCGTCAGGCCCTGTCGGCCCTGTGGCACGCCACGAAGTGCCCCGGCGACACCTCTCTGAGCTCAGGCCGGAACTGTCGGCACCGTTCCTCGACCAGCGGACAGCGCGGGGCGAAGCGACAGCCGCACTGAAAGTCGATGGGGCTGCCCACCTCCCCCTTCAGGCGCACCCGGCGTTCCCTCATGGGGTTGTCCGGGTCCACGTCCGGAATGGAGGACAGCAGGGCCCTTGTGTACGGGTGAAGCGGCTCTCCGTAGAGCCGGTCCGTTTCGGCCAGCTCCACCAAGGCTCCAAGGTACAGGACCCCGACGCGGTCTGAGATGTGGCGCACCACGGCCAGGTCGTGGGCGATGAAGAGCGACGTCAGTCCCAGGTCCTTTCGCAGGTCCACCAGGAGGTTGACGATCTGGGCCTGAATGGAAACGTCCAGCGCCGAGATCGGCTCGTCGCAGACCAGAAACTCCGGCTCTACGGCCAGTGCCCGCGCGATGCCGATGCGCTGGCACTGCCCCCCGGAGAACTCGTGGGGGTAGCGGGAGCGAAACTCCGGCCTCAGCCCCATCCGCGTGAGGAGGCGGCAGACCCGCTCCTCGCGCTCTTCTTGATCCCGGCATAGGCGGTGCGCGTCCAACCCCTCCGCCACAATGTCCCCGACGGTCATCCGGGGGTTCAGGGAGGCGTAGGGGTTCTGCAGCACGATCTGCGCCCGCTTCTTGA